>MVDB01000089.1 GCA_002050025.1 Desulfobacteraceae bacterium 4484_190.2 | reverse complement strand
ATTAGATAGTGATTTGTGATGCCCTATAGAATAAAGCCTGCCCTGGTGCGACACACTTGGAGTACGTGTAAGCCTTAAGAAAAACTCATAATTGGCCTTCTTTGGCACTGGTCTTTCAAAACCAGGTCTGGGCCAGGGTTCAAGTGACAAAATCCCAATGTCAAATCAAATCCAAAATCCCAATGTCAAAATATTTTCCAAAACGATCAGTCATTTATCTTTTTCCCATTGCGCATCTTTACCGGTGTGGGCTGCGTTTTAATTAGTGGATGGACATATATTTTAACATTTGTCATTTGACATTCATTTGAAATTTGAGCTTTGACCTTTGTCATTCGAATTCAATTTATTTACATATTTGGACCATCTTAGGCTCACCATTCGAGCCATCTCTTTTAGGGGTGGTAGTTGATTTTATCAACATTCTTCATTGCATCCGGTTTGTTGATATTAAAAAAGGACTCCAATTGCGGATCAAAGTTTCGAATTTCGTTTTCATCGACGTAGCGGACCGATACCTCGGGAAAGAATCGGAAAATCTGGTATTGCCTGGAATCAATCAATCGTTTTATTGGCGGAAGACAACGCTTGCCATAGAGCGCATGCAGTGCCTCGGTACCCTCCTGTGTCCTGGGGATCACCGCATCAAAATCGTACCGGACCTCCACCATATGGTGAATCAGCTCCCGGTTAAGATAAGGCATATCACAGGCCACAAAAAAGCCTGCTTGATTTCTGATAGTCGTCAACGCCGTAAAGATCCCGCCTAAAGGTCCCAGCCCCTTAATGAGATCTTCATGCATTGGGAGTGTAAGGTAGGAGTATTCATCCGGGGTATTGGTGATGAGGATCAAATGTCTAAATAGAGAACTCATAACACTACTGACTCTTTCAATCAATGGAATGCCGTCAATTTTCACCAGGGCCTTGTTCCTGCCATAGCGGAGGCTCTTGCCGCCCGCAAGGATAACCCCTGTAATATCTTTTATTTTCTTCATAACGCCCTACTTCCCTTCGAACCCTGCAATACGACGGGCGTGGCTATAGATTCTGTTGGAATGCTGGGCCATGTCAATTAAGGTGATATTATAAAACTTGGCTGCCTCAACTGCACTGGAAGTTGGTCTGGACATGGCCACAAAGACAGGGAACCCAATCCTTGTGGTTTTAAGAATCATTTCCAGGCTGGCCCGACCGCTCGAAACCAATACTTTATCGTCGGTGGAAATTCCATTGATCAGGGTCAATCCAATGACCTTGTCCAGCGCGTTATGACGCCCCATGTCTTCACAGTGAAAAACGGTTTTACCGGTGGAATCAAAAAGTATGGCAGCATGAGCCCCACCTGTTCTCCTGTACAGTGGTTGAAACATTTTAAGCTTTTCGGGAAGTTTTTTTAAGATTTCCATTGAAAACCGGTGCCGGCTTTTCACTCGATTCAATCCTTGGCTTAAATCATAGTAGTTTTCCTTTCCACAAATGCCGCAGCTTGAATAGGAAATCCTCTTTGCCGACTTACTGGATAAGAGGTCTGAATTTCGTGAAGAAATCGAAACTTTAGCCTCAATAACCTGACACCCATCCTCTTTTTCGGCCTGAGAAATAACGCATTCTTCAATTTCAGCGATATCGCTGACGAGCCCATCAGTGAAAACAAACCCGATTACCAGCTCTTTCGTCATTTCAGGTGTGTACATGATGAGGATATGTTTTTCGCGATTAATGACAATTTCAAGGGGAGACTCGACCAGAAGGTCGCGGGTTTGTGGCAGAAAAGTGTCTTTTGAATAGGTAAAAGACCTGAAAGCCTTTGAGAGTTTATTGTGTGGCATGGTTAAGGATATAGGCCCTTAGGAATTATTTTTGTGCATTTTGTGGAAAAAAATTGTATTGAGCTATTTTCACTATCTTCAAATGATACAATAACAAAAACCGAACGTCACGGAAAAACCTGTTGAACATGGCAGAACTACCAGATGACCTTGCCGGGTCTTGGCGGTCTTTTCACCCCTGCCTCTGGTTTATTATTTAAGGAGGAAGATATTTATTACAATAAATTCAATATATTAATTCCATATTCTGGGTAAGAGAAGGACGAGATGAGAAGGAAAGCATGCGTCACCGCTGAAAATGCGACCATTTGGTTGACATTATTCCATAAAATGATATGGTTGAGAAAAAATTCGATCAGGCTGTAGAATTTAGAAAGGAGTATTTTGAGTAGAAAAGATCTAATACAATTGGAGGGTGTGGTCAAAAAGGTACTTGGTGGAGGCAACATGAGCATTGAATGTGATAATGACATCACTGTACGGGGTGTACTTTCCGGGAGAATGAAGAAACACCGTATTAAGGTCATGGTTGGGGACCGCGTCCAGGTCAGTGTTTCACCTTACGACACATCTCATGGACTCATAACCTACCGCTT
The DNA here is from genome assembly GCA_002050025.1 of Desulfobacteraceae bacterium 4484_190.2. Taxonomy (GTDB): domain Bacteria; phylum Desulfobacterota; class DSM-4660; order Desulfatiglandales; family Desulfatiglandaceae; genus 4484-190-2. The sequence goes on along the minus strand of MVDB01000089.1, from coordinate 5,396 downwards.
CTAACAGCATCTTTCCTATTATTTGCTTTTTCGTAATAGTTCAGCTATGTTTTTGACAGGATAGATATGATTAGCACGATTGTTTTTTTATCCTGTTGATCTCCTTCTATTGCATCCTGAAATCCTATCTTTTAGGTAAAGTTAAAGCCAGTATGCTTTGCCTATGTGAGTTGTAAGGAAATCTTGGAATATCGGGGTAAAAAAACAATGGCATAAGATTAAGAGCATCAAGACCTTAAGCCAAAGACGTATCTTCGTATAGCTTCTGGCCTTCAGCATATAGGGCATAAGCCCCGATTGACATGTAGAATCACGATCCTGCGGCTAGAGAGAAGAACAGCTTAAGCCTTCTACAGGATATAATATGTATTATTGATTTACTGGATTAAGAAGGGATCTGGAATTTTTTCCAATTCGCCAGGATAATAGCCAGGTCATTCTTGTCAGAGACCACCTTGGCCTGGTTGAAGAAGGCAAGGGCGTAGACTGGCAGCTTTACGAGTTCATGACCCTTCTGGATGGAACCAATACCGTCCGGGATGTTCAGATGGCCCTTATAAGGCAAAAGGGTGGTGTCCTGGTTGGGATGGAAGAGGTGGAAGCCTTGCTGGCCCATCTGGATGAATCATTTCTCCTTGATACAAAAAAATTTGAACACGCCAGAGAGAACATTGTGGCCCGGTTTGCTTCTAAAACCGTTAGGTCATGTTTCCATTCCGGAGGCTCATATCCTGATAAACCCACGGACTTGAAAAGCAGGCTGGATAAGATCCTTAAGGACCAAACCCCTGCCCCAAAACCGGAGGCAAAGGTGGTTGCCCTGGTCGCACCCCACATTCATCTTTCAGTGGGCTCACGGGTTTATGCAAGCGGTTATCAGTGGCTTAAATACACGTCACCATCAAGAATTATTGTGCTGGGTGTAGGCCATCAGATGATGGGTGATCTGTGTTCTGTCTGACGGAAAAGGATTTCGAAACCCCATTCAGTGTGGTCAAAAACGACAGAAACACGGTTAAAGAACTGTGGGATGCCGGACGGGCAATCGTTTCTGAGAATGATTTTGGCCAGAGGGCGGCGAACACTCGGTGGAATTTCAGGTGATCTTCTTTTAGCACCTCCTGCCGGAGGATTCGTTCACCATCATCCCCATTCTCTGCGGCCCGTTAATTCCAGGTTTATCCGGTTACAGTCGATCTGCCTACATGGAGATATTACCACCGTCCAGGGGACAGGTTCTCGGTTATGAGGTATGGCATGAACAACCCACAAGATCTGCTGTGAGTTTTGCAGCAGTGGGTTTCACTTCAACTAAGGAAGCTTAAAAATGAACGTAGATTTTCAACGCAGAGTAGACCGTATTGCAGGGGTTTTTATTTGCAGGATACTGTCTCTATTTTCCATCATGCGGAAAGACACCCCCGTCCATACGAAACCGCAGAAAATAATGGTAATACTTTTATCTGAGATGGGCAGCCTTGTACTGGCAAGGCCTATGTTTGATCATATAAAAAAGAAATACCCCAATGCATCAATCTATGTTTTGTTATTTGAACAGAACAAAGAAGTTCTGGAAATACTAAAAGTCATTCCTCAGGAAAATATTTTCACGGTCAGCAACAGTTCCATAAAAAAACTCCTTGGAGACAGCATTCATGTGCTGAAGAAGATGAGAAAGATCGACATCGATACAGTTCTTGATTGCGAATTATTTTCCAGGGTAGGTAGTATTTATTCTTTTCTAAGCGGGGCCAGAATCAGAGTCGGGTTTCATCCGTATACCCAGGAGGGTCTTTTCAGGGGCGATTTTATCAATAGACCGGTCCTGTACAATCCATACCAGCATATTTCTCAACAGTTCATCACCCTGGCTGAGGCAATTGAGTCCGGCAATGTTCCAACGGTCAAACGTCAGGTTCCAATTGATTATCTGAAAATACAACCAATGGAAGTAAGCCGGGATGAGATTGGTGGCATGTTTAGGCGCTTTAAAATTGATTTTCCGAATGTTGCGGGCAAGAAAATCGTGCTTATCTACCCTGGTGGGGGGTTGTTGCCTATACGGGCCTGGCCCCTGTCATACTATTGCATGATAGCCGAAGATCTTCTTCAAAATGGATTTGCCGTCGGCATAATTGGCCTGAAAAGCGATAACAAAATCGCCAGTGCAATTTTGTCCCACTGTCGCAATGCGAACTGTATTGATCTAACGGGTTATACAAAAACAGTCCGTGAATTGATGCTCCTGTTTCATTTCGCTTCTCTGCTGATAACTAATGATGGGGGGCCGGGACATTTTGCGTCTATGACCCCTGTTTCTACAATTGCCTTTTATGGCCCTGAAACACCCACTCTGTATGGGGCCCTGGACAATAAATCAGTCAACTTTTATGCTAACCTGTCGTGCTCACCGTGTCTGACGGCATACAACCACCGTAATTCTCCCTGTGATGGAAACAATGTATGTTTAAAATCCATTCATCCGGAAGCGGTTCTGAAGAAATCGTATGAGATACTAAACAGACATCTCGGAACTTCTACAACTTATTGAAATTATATGTATTTATTGAGGGTTGATGATTTTGACTCACACATGGAATAATAGATGGTATAAGGCGCAAGGCTAAAGGCATAGGGGAAGAGATATTGGTTTACCTTACGCCTTTTGCCATAGGCCCTGAGCCTTTATTCAAACCCATTGTTCCATCGTTCCAATATTCCAATTGGGGCGGAAGCCCTAAGTTCTCAAAAGGGTATTTAAGTGATTCTAAAGGATAAATTGCTGCAGGCACCTGTATTGGGTCGACTCATAAGGCACCGGTTTTTCAAATTCGGTACAATAGGATTTTCCGGTACAATCGTGAATCTTGTTGTTCTTTACTTAAATCAGGAAATTCTTCTCAGGAATATTAATCCGGTAGAGACCCGGCTCAATTTGTCCCTTGCCGGGGCAATTTTTCTGGCTACTGTCAATAATTTCCTGTGGAACAGGCTTTGGACATGGAGGGACCGTAGAGGCAAGACTAAACATGGTTTTTTCGTCCAAATGGGACAGTATTTCCTGGCAAGCTGGCTGGCCATCTTGATTCAATTTGGTCTCACAAAGCTCTTCGTACAATTCATTAACTATTTGATTGCGAACATAGTGGCCATTATTATAGCGGCAGTTTTTACCTATATATTCAACGATATATGGACATTTTCAGTAACATCTCAATAAATCTGGGCATTCAGAACCTTCCCCCTTTTGCAAAGGGGGATTGAGGCCTGCCCTCCCCGTCCCGAGACCGGTACGGGATCGGGAGGCGCGACTTGTTGGCCATGTGTAGAAATCTAACGAGTCAGCTATGTTTAATCAGCCGCTCTATCAAGGTATCAAGGCCAGGTCTGAGCCAGGGGGGATTTTCTTAATCAGCGATGATTTATTGAGAACTTACCGTTTTCGATAAAAAAGCCGGAGCAGAGTAAGCAGAAGGCACGGTTATAGTAAATGACTGGCTTGAAGAAAAACCTGTTGATTTCAATCTCGACCACCTTATTGGGCGTGGTTGTGCTGTTTACTTTTGATACTCAAATATGGATATCCATAAAAGACCTGATCCCGCCTGATTTCATCTCCATCCCTAAAGCGCTCTCAAAGTGGGGACTATATGTTTTCTATTCTATTTTTGCAGGCCTCATCATTTATGCTTTATACAAAAAAGACAGAAAACTGAAAGACATATGGTGGGCGTATGTAAAAACTCAATTAATCTTTTCATTTGGTGTTGTAAGATGCATGAAGATATTGTTCGGGCGGGCAAGGCCTAAATATGGTGGGGAATTCACATTTTTTTCATTTGATTCTCACTATAATTCGTTTCCGTCAGGCCACTCAGCCGATGCCTTTGTATCCGGTGTATTTCTGTATTATTTGCTCAAATATTCAAAGTATTCCAAATATCGCTTTCTGCCGCTTGCCTATGCGCTCCTGATAGCGTTTTCAAGAGTAGTCGTAAGCGCCCATTACCTGTCCGACGCAGTTGCAGGAATGGCCATAGGGATATTGGGGGCTTATATTTTTCTATTAAAATACCATACGCCCACACCTACGTCCCTTCATACTTCCCCTTAAAACCATAGTACCGGAAAACACTCAACGTGTGCGCTATCTGTCCCTTGCGAAATACCTCGATTTTAACAGGTTCAGGATCCATTTCCCGAAACAGGGGCATGTAGCGCTTGGACCTCTTGACAGCGCGATCCTCAACAACAAACAAGGCATCCCATCCCCTGTGGCCCTCCGCAGAAAACCAGAGACGATATTGATCGAATTTGCTGCGTAAGGTTGTTGCTTCTGTTTTCGGGTGAAGATAAACAGCAATCCGGCTGGTTGTGTAAAAACGGTGACAGAAGACAAATGTTTTTTCAGGGTTCGGCATCCTGGATCGGATTTCTTCCACCCTTTTTGTGATCTCATCCCACCCGAAGAGGATATTTGTAATGTCATCCTGACTTTTAAATGGTTCAAGACGCTTAATGGCAGGAAAATGCCGGTTAAGCATTATAGAAAGGTCTCTTGCCCGGGAATAGAGCGGGTCAACAACGGGCACAAAAAGGCCCAGGTATAAAAAGCCTGTCATAACAAAACCTACAATTGCTCCAGTGACACACCAGCGGCGCCAACGGATTCCCGCCCTATCTCTTTTGGAAAACTTTCGCATGGTCACTGAAATAACGAAAATCACCGGTGACCAGACCCCCATCTGCCCCCCAAGGACAGCAAGAGCTTTAACTATGCTAAAGTGCCCGCCGCCTCCATGAGACAACTGAAAGGCATAAGAGACCCAGTTATGCTCGGCATTCCAAAGGATATTTGGTAAAAATACCAAAAGAGCAATTAATCCTGCCGCATACGGTTGAATTCTCCCAAGCCAAAAGCGCCTGCCCGGAGACGCAAGCAAATAACAAAACAGGCACAAGGGCAGCAGCACGGCGTGGTATTTGCTGAGAAGCGCTCCTCCTGTTAAAAAACCCAACAAAACCCACGCTGGCCATTTTCCATCTTTTATGGCATACCACGCCGCAAGCAGCGCGCCACACCAGAATAGATTCAGGGTCGCATCCGGGAGCAGGGCAACTGCCAGAAGGTGCTGGTAGGGCATGAAGAGCATCAAAACCGTTGCCCAGAATGCCACCCTTTCATCCCGGTAAAGTGCCAGGGCAAGGAATCTCAAGACAACCAGCGTGATAGCCGCGCAAATGATGGGGCCAAGGCGCACAAAAAAGACTTCATCCCCGGCAAGGGTCGTTAAGGCCGCGAGGAAGGCCACCATGGGCGGATGATCAAAGTATCCCCACGCAAGGTGCCGGGAGAAAAGCACATAATGGGATTCATCCGTGCCAAGACCGAAACT
>MVDB01000088.1 GCA_002050025.1 Desulfobacteraceae bacterium 4484_190.2 | reverse complement strand
TCATGATGTCTAATAGTATTAGATCCAAATCGACCTTCTTGACTATGGACAAGGCATCCTCCCCATTTGATGCCTTTAAAACCTCATAATTTAAAGGCCGAAGCAAAGCATCCAACAGTTTTACGTTTAGCGGCTCATCATCGACCACCAATACCTTTGGTGCCCCGTCATTAGCAGGTTCGGTTTGTTTTTCCAAAAAACAAACTCTATTTTTTCCCTTGATTTTGGCCTGTAGCAATGCCTCTTGTGCTTTCTTGATCAGGGTTTCACCGTTCGTGGCATCCCCCGGGTAAGACGCGAGGCCAACACTGACTGTAGGCGCTTCATCCGGGAGCTTCTTCACTGCCGGTCTGATCCTTTCTACAGCTATCAGGGCTGATGGAATATTAGACTTTATCAGGATAACCGCAAGCACATCACCGGAATACCTGGCAGCCAGATCAACCTGCCGTATATGCTTCATGATGAGGTTGACAATTTCCCTTAAGACACGATCTCCTTCAACAGATCCGTGGCGCTTGTTGTAAAGGGCAAAAGAATCAATATCGATCAAGGCCAGGGTGAATGGCTCCCCATGCCTTTCAGACCGCTTTACTTCACGCTCTAATGTTATTTGAAAAAATCCATGGTTGAACAGTCCAGTAAGACTGTCTGTAAAGGGGGCCCCGGTTTCTTTTTTGTAGAGTTCTTCAAGTGCTAAATCCATAATCTCTCGGTGCCTTCCTCCAATAGTCAATGGTGTTATATTTAAATGTATCTGTTTATTTTGTGTGCGCCTTAGCTTGTTCTTTCCTTTCCCCGTTTTTCAAAACAACTTTCAACTACTTTTTTAATCCTGTGTCGAACAAACGGCACTTATTTCTCCCAGCCTTCTTTGCTTGATAAAGTGCGTGATCAGCTTTTTTTATCAAATCGGTTTTGGAAGTGTCGTTTGCTGGATCGAATGATGCAATTCCAAAGCTCATAGTGATAGATATGTTCTTACCTTCATAGTCTATTCTCATTGAATCAATGTCTTTTCTTAGCCTTTCCGCTACAATGAAGGCGCCATCGGGATCTGTCTCGGGTAGTATAAAAGCAAACTCCTCACCACCATATCTCGCTGCGCTGTCAGATCCCCTGAGAGAATCCTTTAAGCATTCAGCAATCTTCTTTAAAGAGTAATCACCAGCGAGATGCCCGTAGGTGTCATTGACTGCTTTGAAATAATCTATGTCTGCAAGAATAACAGAGAGTTGAAAGTTATATCTTTTGGCCCTATAAACCTCTTTTTCTAAGGACTCCTGGAATCTTTGGTAATTGAACAAATTTGTCAGAGCATCTCGAATAGTCTCCTCCCTTAGAGACTCGATTAATCTCTTTTGTTCCAGTAGCTTATGCATGAAGTCTGTGGAAAGATTGATAAGTTCCTCTCTTGCCGCATCAATCATCTCCAGGTAAGCTTTTTCTTCTTCGATCTTAATGTCAAACAAAGGAAAAATTTGCGTCGTCTGTTTATGAATCTGTCTAATTATTTCATCCGTCTGGAATTTACCTGTAAAATCGTACTCTTTGACGTAGGATTCAAGCATTGCCAGATAGAGTTTTTTGTCCGCAAAGGTATCCAGGTCAATGAACAAGGATGACAGGCTAAGAACTTTAGTGAGGAGTTCGATTTTGGAATCCTTTGTCTTCAACTCTTCTGGGTTGTGGTGATAGAGAACAGGTGTGGAAAAAGTTTCTGGAAGTCCCCATGTTCTTATTAGAGATCCACCGATTTCCATATGATTGAAACCCAGTATCTGATTCTCTGCCTCATGATAAGAACAAAGTGTGCGGTCCTTTTCTTTTAGAACAAGGCTGTATTGTTGAGGCATGCATCGGATCAGTGCCAGTATCCCAATATTGTGAATAAGACCAAGGAAAAAGGCATCTTCTGCAAAAGAAGGAATGACTTTCTCTGCTATTAGTTTACAAGAGACAGCACCAATAAGAGATTGTTTCCAAAAACTGGTATAATCGAAATCTTCTTTATTCACTTTTGGGTAATCTCTTAACAAGGAAAAGCTAAGGGCCAGATTCTTCACTGTGTTAAGCCCCAGTAGATTTACTGCATGGGGGACGGAGGTAACCTGCGTCCGAACACCATAAAATGGAGAATTAATGAGCTTCAGCACTTTCGCGCTAAGAGGAGGATCAGTAGAAAAGACATCTGCTATCTCTTTCAAATTAGTGTCCTCGCTTCTAACAAGCTCCAAAATTTTCATGGCAATGCCCGGAAGGGTAGGTAATTTCTCCAACCCTTTGATAATCTCTTCTATTTTATTAATTTGGTTCATCTGTCGACCTATATTCTATAGTTCTTTCGGGTTCTAATTGTTGCACACAGGTTTGGACTGATTTGACGCAGGAATACGTTGCTGCGAAGGCCTTCTATCATTTTTCCCAGGACGGCTATTGCACATCGTGTCCCTTACGCAGTTAGCAGCGACTGGGCGTCAATTTCTTGACTTTTATCGGGTATTCTCGTAAGTCAATGATTCCTATTTTCACTACATAATCAGTCATTTGTGAGCAATGCCATGAGGAAAGGTGACGACAATCTATAATTTGGTACACCGTAAGGCTTCCGACAAATTCACCAAAAATTTCTACTGTTCTTGCAAGTCTGGCCGCTGCAGTAGCTTTAGGCATTTCCTCAGTATGTTTCTTTTTAACTAAGCTTGTTTTAAAAGAATTAAGATTGTCAATCGTACTTCTTTGTGATAATATATAAATATAAAACTATATTCACACGCACAGGATATTTATATGGACAATGTTAATGAGACTTCAGGGGACGGTTTTGGCGGCAAATTATTAGGCATTTCTGTCCATTCCTTTTTGCAGATGGTTGAATCGGAACAAAAAACCTGCACGTTACGCATAACATATCAGGGAAAGACAGGCTATCTTTACATAAGGGATGGCGAACTCATTGCAGCAGAGGCTGATAGCCTCAGGAAGGAAGAGGCGGCTTACGAGATAATCGGCTGGGACGAACCAGATATTGAAATCAAAGACACCGTTCCAGAACAGGAAAGAGAGATCTTTCAACCGTTGATGGCCGTCTTGATGGAGAGCTTCCGTCTACGTGATGAAAAGCTAAGCGGCGCACAGCCGGCGCCAGCAGGCACAGACAGTCATAAGCCGCCAGAACTCAAGAGTAAACCCACATCAGGCCGGAGAATTGGCCTGGACATCGGAGCGAGGCTACAGATAGAAATCGAAGACTTTGATTCCACATTGGAGAGTTTTATGATAGGCATGATGCCTGACGATTTTCTCATTATCACTCTGCCCTCTCACCTATCGGCTACCGGGCATAGGTTAGCAAAGGGAACACGTCTTGGCATCAAATACCTGTACTTGGGAAAAATTTGCCTCTTCAACTGTGAACTCCTGGCATCTGTTGATTTTCACCAAAAGCTACTTTTTATAAGCTATCCGCCCGTCATTCATTACCATGAGCTGCGCCGTCATAAAAGAGTGGAATCTTTTCTTCCATGCACAATCAGTCTGCCTGATGGCCAAAGCTATCCGGGAGTTATAATCGATATGAGCATCTCAGGCTGTCTATGTCAGCAAAAAGGCAGGGAAGACAGCCCACTACCTTCACTTCATATTGATGAGAAGCTCACGATTCGCTGTCTGTTACCGGGAATGGACGAAGAACAGAAATTAGCCGGTCAAATAAAAAACCTGCATAAAACAAAACGCGAAACCAGGATAGGGGTGGAGTTTGCAGAAAATCCGCCTGCAGTTGAGAAAGTGATAACTCACTATCTCGGGCATTAATGTAGCCTTTAAGAAGATAAATTGGATAATTTATAATCACTGCTGAAACGCAGAGATCGCAGAGGATTTGTTTCTTTTTTGCTTTTCGCTGACCCCGAAGGAAGGAATAGGCTCCGCATTCCATAGGGCGGAGGACGGCGAAAGCTAAAATATGCATCCCTGTGGGATAAAGAAATAACTACATGAATTTCAATGAAATATAAACTATTGTAATTCCTTGACCTAATGACAATGGATGTATTCATTTTCGGAGTTTAGGCGTAAGCCTTTTATTTTCCCGGACTTTTTGAGATGTTACGATAAGATTTGACAACCTATTGTTTTTATTCCTCCTTTTTTAGCGCTTTCCCGATTTTTTCCATGGCCTTTCCAGTCTCCTCACGAATTTTGTTTACCCGTTCCGTTGTCTCCCGCTTAACTTCTTTCAGCTTTTCCTGGATATTCCTGACCTCGGCATTGAGATCGGTCTGGCTAACTGTCCGGTTGAAAGAAATAATGGCCAGGACGAGGGCAATGATTGATATAAGTAGTGCAAGCGTTGCCCTGAAACCACCCTTAACGACTTTCTTTTCATTTGTCATTTTTAAATCCTTATGGCTTTAGGTTAAAATTCCCTTATCTCTGAAATCCCCTCCATCCCCTCTTTTGAAAAGGGCGAAATCTTAGCCTCCCCCTTTTTCAAAGGGGGATTGAGGGGGATTTGCATTTCCCTTTTGACCGCGACGTTGAGGCGGCCAGATGTAAAAAGTCACTCACTCCGAAGCCTTCCTCCCTGCGTGTGTAGTAGTTTATTTCAACATCCGCATTACGTTCATATAATTGCTGTCGAGCAATAATGAGTTTTAGGTAGCAGCGTTCCAATGCCGCGTCATTGGCTTCGTTTGGCTTTTTGCTGAATATATCCCTCCACAACATAGGGTGTGGATTGAATATATATGCTCTTAACAGTTGTTCCCTAACCTCGGGTGTTATTGCCAGGTGAACGACAGTTGTATACTGGCGCAGCCTTTTTAGGATCCCTTCCCCGGTATAAATAACACTCCCGGTTGTATCCACAACGACATCCTCATCAAGATTGTTATCATGGTCTTCAAGGTAATCGAGGATTTCGTTGAGCACCTCTATTTCAAATTTCAGGTATTTTGATTCACGTTTCTTATACCCGGCATGGAAAGGGAACCCCATCCATTCCCCCATTCTTATAATAGTCCCGTCGGGCCTTTTAAGCAAGGGAGCGAGTTTTTTGGAAATAAGGTCATCACAGCAGAAAAGCCTAAAACCGTGTTCAGCAAGTTTATTTGCCCAATAGGATTTTCCTGTTCCCGCCATGCCAATCAAAGAAAGTCGCATCATAATAATTTAAATTAAGACTGATTGTGTGTCAATAAAATGATTAAAGTTGCAGCAATACTATATTTTGGCTTTTGCTGATGGTAAACCATTTTGCCCCAAAGGCGTCTAAACAAACAAAACTAAAAACCTGCGAAAGGGGGATGATACAATGAAATCAAAAACGCTAAAGATTTTGCCGATAGCAATAGGTTTGGTTCTCATTTTGGTAAGTATATCCTGGGCCCGGGACCCGATTTCCCATCGTCAGATGCGACAGTCTCAAAGGATCACCCATGGCATAAGAACCGGTGAGGTTACAGATCGGGAGTTTGTTAGTTTGAATCGTGAACAAAGGCGGATCGGCAAATATAAAAGATGGGCCCGGGGAGATGGCTGTATAAGCCATAGGGAAAGGCGCTGCCTTCACAGAATGCAGGACAGGGCCAGCGCACACATTTACCGGGCCAAGCATAACTGTGAGTCATATTATGTCTGCAGACCACGACATAAATGCCTTCACTTTCCGCGTAGACAAGTATATCATAACTATTGTGTGAGTGGGACATTTTTTGAGCCCTCGTGGTCATTCGGATGGTCAATGGGCTGGCGATAACCTCAGTTGAGGTGGTACTTGGTATCCGGTACTGGGTACTGGTTTATAGGGGGATTTTTCTGATACAGCCTGAATCTTTTGAGAACTTACAGAAATTGCCATTATTTTAGCCTTGTTCCCTCTATTAATACGTAGGTTTACAGAAATACATATTCGAATTAGAGATGCCTTGTGTCTTATAAAGCAGCAGAGGTAAGCCTTAAGGAGCGCCAAGTCATTGATTCCCAGGGAAAGACACCCCTTATGACATTGAGAGATGAAGAATTGGTCGCTCGCATTAAGGAGGGGGATGATTGGGCCACAGAAAAGCTGGTCAATCGTTACCAGCAAAAGACCTATTCAATCGCTTATTATATGTGTTCTGAAGACGGCGAAGAAGCCCAGGACCTCTCCCAGGAGGCATTCCTGCGGGCCTTTCGAAGCCTGGGGAAATTTCGCGGGGATTCATCGTTTTATACCTGGTTTTACCGCATTGTGGTGAATGTTTGCTTGGACAGTAGAAGACGCAGTCGGAGATGGAAGCTGATTTTTTCGCCATGGCGGCAGGCACAAAGGGGAAAAGGGTCCCCGGGAGAAGTACCCGAAGAACAACCTGACATGAGAGACGATATTAATCCTGTTTCAGCCTTGAGCGGTAAACAATTTGCAAGGGAGATCAAGAAGTCACTGAAGGCTCTTCCTGAAAGGCAGCGGCTAGTTTTTCAGCTAAAGGTGCTCCATGGAATGAGTATCCGCGAAATTGCTCAAGTGATAGGAACTGCCGAGGGGACTGTAAAGAGCCATCTGTTTCGCGCAACACGTTTTTTGCGGGAAGAGCTAAAGGAATGGGCCACACCATAATGGAGGTGGAGAAATGAAACCTTGTCCAAATCACCAGGAGACTTTGTGGTTGGATGTATATGGGGAGTTGGACCCAATTAAGAGGTCAGCCTGGGAGAGACATTTGAAAACATGTACCGGTTGCCGTGAAGAGCGCCAGAGATTGCTTGGCTTGCTTGACCTTGTAAGAGACGAGATGGCCCCACCGCAGCTCTCACCGAAAAAAGCCAGTGCTCTATCATGGTCAATCAAGCGGGGATTAAGGGAACAACGGGCAAATGCGCGGTGGTGGAAAGGCTTATTGAGCATGCCGAACAGGTTTATTCCTGCCCTGGCTGCGGTTTCTCTGCTAATTGTGGCCCTTGGCTGGTTCGCCGTAAGCAAAGTTCAAAGCCCTTCATCAATTCAAAATCTCGCTGACCTCAAATCAGAAGAACAGGTGATGGTCAAGGACCTGGAAGTGATTGACAATCTGGATTTCCTGGAGGAAATGGATACACTCCGGAAACTGGTTCAAGTGGTTGACAACCGGGATATTATTTGACAGATATTTCATGGAACTAAAAGACCGAAATGAAGAACAATATGGTGAAACATAGGCAGGGCACCTTGACATTCCTGGCCCTGTGGAAAGTTACAGCCATCCTGACTGTATGGGTTGTAATGTTATTCTCAGCCCCGGTCTGGGCCAAACCCAACGGGCCTTATGAGACAATAAATATGGCCGGTCAGCCGGAATTGCGCAAAAGGGCTGTTGTTAAGCGCTGGGATACCATTGGGCACACTTATAAGGAGAACAGTCACACCTACATAGCAAGTAAGAAACGGCCATCGCCTGAAACTGCGGGAGATCTGGAAAGAACATGGAAGAATTACCAGGGTTTATCTCCTGACGAAAAGGCCAGACTCAAAAGGAAGCGTAAGCAGTGGGAGGCGCTGCCCCCGGAAAAGCAGAAGGTCCTGCGTCAAAGAATGAAACGGTTAAAAGATCTTTCCCCTGGCGACCGTGAACTTTTCCGCCAGCGGTTTAAGCAATGGAAAAGACTTTCCCCGGAGGAACGTCAAGGTATCAGGCAGGATCTGGACAGGTGGGACAGATTGCCTCCGCAGGAGCGAGAGAGAATACGTCGTAGATTCCTAAACGATTAAAGCTTCCGGGATCTTTATGGAGGATATGATGAAAAAAATTGGAAAACTGCATATCCTGACGGATACGGTATTGCAGTCCCGGTTTTCACACATGGAAATTACCCGGCTTGCGATTGCGGGAGGAGCTGATACCATCCAGTACCGGGAGAAAAGCGGGTCTACTCGAGAGATGATCGAGATTGCTCGAAATATGAAACGGCTGTGCTTAGAGGCTGGTGTGACGTTTATTGTAAACGATCGATTGGACGTCGCTATCGCAGCGGAGGCAGATGGGGTCCATCTGGGACAGGACGATTTTCCCATCCCAATGGCGCGACAAATTCTTGGAGAAGGCCGGATAATCGGAGGATCAGCAGCTACTTTGGATGAGGCCCGAAAATGCCTTTCAGAGGGAGCGGACTATGTGGGATTTGGGCCTGTCTATCCTACGTCATCCAAGGATGATGCTGGCCCTGTCAGCGGGATTGACATCCTGAAACAGGTGATTGAAATTATTCCCTTGCCGATTATTGCCATCGGGGGCGTCGGAGCAGAGAATATCCCTGACGTGATGAGAGCAGGTGCCCGTGGTATCGCAGTGATCTCGGCCGTTTGCTGTCAGGATGATCCTGATGAGGCGACCAGGTCACTTTGTCAGGCCTTGAATAAAGGCACATTATGAGGGCGGTATGACTGAAATATTAGCCGACATTGGGGAATTCGGATTAATTGACCGGATTCATGAACTCCTCCAGAAGGAAGGTGTTCAAACCCCGGGATTAACGCTTGGAATCGGAGATGACACCGCATCCTTCCTACCTCATGCGGGATACGAAGTATTGGTGACCTGTGACTGCATGGTAGAAGGCAGGCATTACCTTCCTCAACACATTACACCCCTGGATTTGGGGCGACGAGCAATGGTGCTCAATATCAGCGATATCGGTGCAGTGGGGGGTAAACCCCTTTATGCACTCGTGTCCCTGGGCCTGAGATCGGATACACCTATATCAGATGTGGAGGCAATGTATCGAGGTTTTGTAGCGGAGCTCAATCCGTTTGAAGCCTCGATTATCGGTGGTAATCTTACAAAATCGGAAGGCAGACCATTCATCGACATCACTTTAATCGGGGAAGTGGAATATGGTAAAACAGTCCGCCGTTCCACCGCAAAGGTTGGGGATGCAATTCTTGTAACGGGATATCCGGGCCAGTCTGCCGCCGGGTTACAATTACTACTGCAAGCTCAACCTAATGCGGATTTACTGAGTCATCCGCTGGTGCGCGCCTACAATATACCGTCCCATCGAGCATGGGAAGGACGAGCCATTGCGCAGTCAGGATGTGTTACAGCGATGATTGATACCAGTGATGGGTTTCTTGGGGATCTGGGACACATCTGCAAGGAAAGCGCGGTTGGTGCTGAACTGATTCAGGAAAAGCTGCCCATAAGCGAGGCCCTGCGTCAAGGCGCCCAAAAGTTGGGACAGGATCCATATGACCTGGTACTTAAAGACAGCGATGATTATGAACTGATCATCACCTGTTCTCCCGATCATGTGGATCAAATCTACAGCGCAGTGGTCGCGTTGAGCGATGTACCTGTTACCGAGGTTGGCAGGATTACAGATATGGCCCGACAAATCAAGTTGATACTCCGAGATGGGACATGGTCTGAAATATCACCTGCTGGCTGGGATCACTTTACTGAATCAGGAGGATAGAATGTTTGACCAACAATTGGCAAAAAGAGCAGCAGAAAACCTGAAAAATCTGAGGGAGAAAAAACCTCTTATCCATAACATCACAAATTATGTGGTCATGAATTATACGGCTAATGCGTTACTGGCATGTGGTGCATCTCCTGTAATGGCCCATGCGCCTGAGGAAGTGGAGGAAATGGTGTCCTTTGCCGGCGCCCTAGTGCTTAATATTGGGACGCTGACGCCCTACTGGATTGATTCCATGTTGAAGGCGGGGAATCGTGCCAATGAACTCAATGTACCCATTATCCTGGACCCTGTGGGCTCGGGGGCCACAAAACTGCGTACCGAATCCGCAAAACGACTCATGAATGAACTCACAATCAATGTAGTTCGCGGAAATGCTTCAGAGGT
>MVDB01000087.1 GCA_002050025.1 Desulfobacteraceae bacterium 4484_190.2 | reverse complement strand
TTGATCGGGCGCTGAACCCTAACGTGTTAATGCTGATATTGAATGACAAATATTTTTAAATGCTATCGTGAAATCATTCCGGAATTTGGCAGGTTTCAGGAAAGTCTTCATAAACCCCTCCCTACCCACATCAGGATCAACCGGATTAAAGCAGAAACAGATTCAGTTGTAAAATCAATAGAAGGGAAGGGCATTCATCTTGAAAAGGCCTCTGAAAAGCATGACACCTTGTATCTGACGCCAACCTTGAAATCTCCTGGGAATCTGATCGAGTACTTCCTGTGTATCTGACGCCAACCTTGAAATCTCCTGGGAATCTGATCGAGTACTTCCTGGGCCATATCCATCCACAGGCCCTTACCTCATGTCTCGCTTCCATCGTCCTTGCACCGGAAGAAAACTCATATGTCCTTGAAATGTGTGCAGCCCCTGGTGGAAAGACTTCGCATTTGGCCCAGCTTATGAATAACACTGGATTGATCGTCGCCAACGAACTTTACCCAAGCAGGCATATTCCCCTTGGTCACACTCTTGAAAGGCTGGGTGTGCTTAACACCGTTATAACCGGTTACCAGGCTCAGGAATTTCCCCTGAAACAACGCTTTGATTACATTCTTGCCGACGTTCCTTGTTCAGGGGAGGGGGGATTCAGAAAAAAAAAGGAAAGCAGCATATACAGGGAAACGAGTGAAAAACAAAAACTTCCTGATTTGCAGAAAAAGATCATACTTAGGGGTTTTGATCTCCTGAAAGAAGAGGGTGAGATGCTTTACTCCACCTGCACGTATAATCCGGAAGAAAACGAATCAGTGGTTAGTTTTTTGTTGCAAAACCGGGATGCCGTTCTGCTCCCTTTAGATGCGGGTTTCAATTCTGAGACGGGAATACTTGAATGGAGAGATGGAAAATATGATACAGAGGTTCAAAAGACTGCAAGATTTTACCCTCACCGAATCAATTCAGTGGGATTCTTCATGGCCAGAATTGGTAGGAAAAGATGAGCGCCACTATCTCTTTTCGTATCTGGAAGGACGGTTTGGAATCCCTGAAAATGTGTTTAACGACTACTTGATGTTTAAGAGGAAACAAGCCTGGATGATCTTTAAAAATGTGCCCCACATCCGGTTTGCTTCACGCCTAAAAATATCAAAGGTGGGCATGAGGGCATTTCACAGGGTTAGCTCCTTTGTAAAACCAACTACAAGGATGATCCAGCATTTCGGCCATGAATCCACAAAAGCGAGACTCAGGATAAATGAAGAACAGTTATTAAAATTCTTGGCCGGTGATTCTATTCCAGTTGATCTGGACCTTGATGACGGCTATGTAATTCTTGATCTTGGAAAGCGCTGGATTCTGGGCTTAGGGCTCTTAATAAATGGCAGGGTCCGGTCACAACTTCCCCGGAAAGAACTCAGGGAAAGCATGATTAAGGAGACCACCACAAGTCCCATATGACAGACAACAATGAACGGTTATCAGTGAACTGTTACGATGATTGATTATCTCTATTGACAATCAAATAAAGTTAGTATACATATATACCAATAGTTCATAAGCTGAAGTGTTATGGATACTGAAATAATGGAAAAACAATATGGAACGGGATAGGACAATATCTTACTATATAAAGGTTGCTGAAACGCTGAAAGCGCGTATTCGTGCTGGTCAATATCAACCCAATGACCTGATCCCTTCGGCAAAAAAATTAGAAGAAGAATTCAAAGTCAGCAATATTACTATTCGCAAGGCCATGGATCTTCTGGCACAGGATGGTTATGTCATACCTATGCGTGGAGTAGGGACCCGTGTGGCAAAAACAGGGGATGACTTGGTGTCTATCGAGATCACCGGCAGCTTTCGGGACTGGATTGATTCAGCTATGGGCGGGGATCTTCAGTTGACCGTGCACGTTCTGGAGATCTCCATCACTTCGTGCCCAAAACGGGTCAGTCAAATTTTGTCCCTTGCCCCGGACAAGAGTCTCTGGCGTATGAAGAGGGTGCGCAAGTTGAGAGGCGTACCAATGTCCTACTTTATCAATTACGGAAGGCCAGAGGTGTTCAGCGATAGAATTACAAAAGAGGAAGTAGAGAGACGCAGCTTTGTCGACCTGTTCCAGGAGCGCTGTCAAATACGCTTGTCAGAGATGGTACAGCGTGTTGAGGCGATAGTGGCGGACATTGATTTATCAGAAGTCTTGGCCATCAACTTCGGGGACCCCTTGTTTTTCGTGGAGAATATCTACTACTCTACAGACGGGCAGCCAGTGGAAGTGACCCACATGTATTACCGCGGCGACAAATACGTTTACGATGCCACGATACAACTGAATAAATAGCCCGGATTGATCTTGTAGAAACCCACCCTGAAAAATCGCGAGGATTCTTTCTAATTCAACCAGAGATATACTGGGGCAGGAAAGTGACCAGCCCAGGGAAGAAGATGAGCAGCATAATCGCCACCAGAATAGGAATAAGAAAGGGTATATGAGCGCGGACGACCTGTTCAAAGGTCTGGCCTGTTATGCCGACCAGGACATAAAGGACGTTTCCAAAAGGCGGGGTTATCACCCCCACTGATAGGGAAATAACCATCATTACCCCAAAAAACAGCGGATCTATACCAAGGACTTTAACCATGGGTACCATAATCGGGGTGAAGATAAGGACAGATTCGATTACTGACATAAAGCAACCAATGATCAGGAAGAAGACCATCAACATTAAAAGAAGCAGAGTTGTATTGGTTGTTATATGAACAACTGACTCGGCCAGCATCAATGGTATCTGCAACCTGACCAGAAGCCACCCATACAAGCCGGCAATTGAGATAATAAACAGGATGATGGCTGAAAACTCTATGGTATTTCTAAATACGTCAAGCAGGTCTTTCCACCCTACGTCCTTGTAAACGACCATACCGAGGAAAATGGCATATAGACTGGCCATGGCCCCGGATTCGGTGGGCGTGAAAATTCCCGACCAGATGCCGCCGACGATTATCAGTGGGGTCATGAGGGATAGCAGGGCCCTTTTTGATAGGTGGAACATTTCAGCTAAGGGTTTCCTTGGTTGAAGAGGCATTGACATTCGGTAGGATAGAACCACAATCATAGCCATCAGAGAACCTCCAAGAATAACTCCCGGAACCAGTCCCCCCACAAAAAGGCCGCCAACACTCACATCACCGAGCCAACCGTAGATGACCATGGCAACACTCGGTGGAATAATGGGTCCGATAACCGATGAGGCGCCAGTGATGCCTGTGTTACACTTCCCTTATTCATCATGTTGGCTGCCAGTATAAAGAAGGGTACGGCCATCAATGGGAAATTGTTCACGCCGTGCATCATTTTCAGGGGTAGGAGGGTGATAGGAATATTCAGCAGGTCGTTTTCAGCCCAGAGGACGGCCAGACATGTCAGTCCGATGGAGGCGGCAACAGGCACTCCCACTATAAAGAGAATTAAAAGAAGGCCAATGAAAAAGATAAGCATCAACATGGTGTGCCCCTATCCCTCAACTGAGTAATTTATGTGTTTCAAATCGTTTATTGTTTCACCAATCTGTATTGCATGAAAGACAGTTATGCCGGTTAGGCCAATGAAAAGGCCCAGGTAGAAATAGCTGATGCTGATCTCAAGGGCAGTAGTTTTGGACGGGTAACTGATGGCCATAATCCAGATGGCTCCGAACCAGGCGCAGAGCACAAATATAGAAGTTAAAAGTTGAGTTGTCAGTTGAAGAAAAAGCTTAGGCCTGCCGGACAGCCTGTGGGGGAGCACATTAACGACGATGTGCGCCCCTCGAAACCATGCCGAGGCTGAGCCTAAGAACACGGACCAGACAAAAAAGAATCGCGACGACTCCTCGGCCCAGGTGGTGGGGATATGAATGACATTGCGGGTGAACACTTCAAGGACAACACAGCCCATCATGGCCACAAAGCAAATCAAGGCCCCTGTGTCATAAAAACGGACCAGATAGCGCATACACTATCCTCCTTTACTCAACCCCCTTTGCAAAGGGGGTTGAGGGAGATTTCAAGGGTAGGGTGACTGGCCGGTCGTGAGGTACTGTGCTCTCTTAAAGACCGGACGACCGGCTCAGGCACGATGCAGGGTAATAATCTCTTTACTTGCACACCCTTTCAATTTCAACTGCCACCTCAGGAGCCAGATTAGCGATGGCCCTATTGATGGCGGGCATGGCCTTTGCCCGGATTGCCGCTTTATCAGGAATAATAAATATCATGCCTTTTTTCTTCAACTCGGTGGCATAGAAAGCGTCCTTCTCGTCCTCCACCTTATCACCATAGGCCCTCGCCTTGGCTACTGCCTTGCGAATAAGGGCCTGATCTTTGGCATCAAGTTTGTCGAACCAGGTCTTGCTGGCTACCCAGTGCCACGGGAAGAAGACATGGTCCGTCAAAATGATGTATTTCTGGACTTCCCAGAGCTTGCGGGAATATGGGGAAACAAGGGAGTTTTCATGTGCCTCTACCTGTCCTGTTTTCATGGCCAGGTAGATCTCCGGTGCCGGAATTATCGTGGGCAGAGCCCCAAGTTCTTTCCAGACATCAACCCAAATTGGGATGGCAGGCAGGCGTAGCTTTAAGCCCTTGATATCTTTTGGTTCAATGATTTTCCTGTTGGTGGTCATATGGCGGCCTGCTCTTTTTTGAGGTCCGAAATCTATTATGCCGCCCTTTTCCAGAGCCAATTGATCAATCTTCTTCCCCATTGGGCCTTCTAAATAGGCTTTAACACATTCCCAATTGCTCAGGTAGAAAGGAATGGTAATGGGGTCATACTTTTTAGCGTACATTGTACGGAACAGGCCACCCGTGAGGGCCATCTGTGTCTGCCCGATTTTCAGCAATTCAAGGACCGCTTTCTCTTTTCCCAATTGGCCGCTCATAAATATTTTCACTTTCATACGACCGTCGGATTCTTTTTCAACAATCTCTTTGAACTTATTGATTCCAGCCTCTTCTGACCCTCCGGGCTTCATGGTACAGTTGATGTCAATGGAAATTTTTGCAGCCAGGGCGCCAGAGCAAAGGAGCATTACAGCAAAAATTCCAAGCAGCGAACCAAACAAAATCTTTCTTCTTTTCATAACAATTCCTCCTTTTAAATGTTAATGTTTTGGAAGTGTTGCCACTTCATATGGTTCATGTCCCTCTTACACAACCTTATTATTTTGTATGACGATTATCTCATCGTCAGTATATCCCAGTTCTTTCAGCACTTCAATGGTATGCTCTCCTACCTGGGGAGAAGGGCGCCGAATCTTGGCAGGGACCTCGGAAATTTTCACCGGGAAACCTGGCATCTTCACTTTGCCGGACGGTTGTGGCGATTCCAGAAGCATTTCCTGGTGGAGCACCTGTGGATCGGAAAATGCTTCTTTGAGGTTGTAGATGGGGCCGCATGGCACACCTTCCTTATTAAAAACTTCTATCCACTCTTCTCGGGAACGGGTAAGGATTCTATCACCCACAATTTTATTGATGTCGGTCCGGTTAACTCTTCGTTTTTCATTGGTGTCGAAACGGGGATCCGTTATGAGGTTTTCGAGATCCAGGACTTTACAGAGGCTTAACCAGGTCTTTTCGGTACTGGGGGCAATGGCGATGGGGCCATCGGATGCCTTGTAAAGTCCGTAGGGTGAGACAACCATGTGGTCATTCCCATTCCTGGGAGGAAGTTCTCCTGTGGCAAAAAAGGCCCCTGATGCGAAAGTGAACATGCTCATCAGGCCGTCCACCATGGTTGACTGAATTTCGTGCCCCTGGCCGGTCCGTTCCCTATCACGTAAGGCGGCCACGATCCCGAATGCCGCGTACAATCCGGCAATTGTATCACTAATAGGGATGCCCACACGCAAGGGCTCCATGTCCTCAGTCCCATTCAAACTCATGAACCCGGACATGGCCTGGGCGATGAAGTCAAAGGCAGGGCGGTCTTTATACGGCCCGGTTTTTCCGAACCCGGTAATGGCAGCGTAAATCAGGCCGGGATTGGTTTTTTTAAGTTCTGGGTATCCCAGCCCAAGCCTTTCCATAACTCCAGGTCTGAAGTTTTCAACAAGCACGTCCGCGGACTTTGCTAAACGCCTTACAATCTCCTTACCCTCATCGGTCTTCATATTAATAGTAATGCTGCGCTTGTTCCGATTAAGGTTTACAAAGTACGGATTTTCTCCTTCGCCCATGATTCCGGTGACCCTGGAGGGGTCTCCCTCCAGTGATTCCACCTTGATCACGTCCGCCCCAAAATCGCCAAGCAATAAGGTGCAAAATGGTCCAGAAACCACCCGGGTTAAATCAAGGACTTTGATACCTGTTAGCGGCATTGTATTCTCCTTTCTATATTGTGAATTGAAAAGCCATGTCATTTGAGCGTTGTCATAAATTTTTTGGCTCTGCCATTACTCGATTATTCCGAAAAGCTCTAAAACAACAAGCGCCATAAGCCGTCCTCTGGGTATGGATTCTTCACATCATAAGTTCTGACCGACACCACATATCTTTGCTGCGAGCTTGGGGTCGCGCGGGCCACTTTTCATGACCTGCCCTGGAAGGGGATATCCAAGGAACTTCTCTAATAAGTGTGCCGCAGTGATCAGCTCCTCAAGGTCGATCCCGGTGCTCACTCCCATATCCTCTAACATGAACACTACGTCCTCTGTGGGCAAGTTGCCTGCGGCTTGCGGCACATAAGGGCAGCCACCGATTCCACCCAAGGCGGTATCAAAGGTCGTAGCACCGGCAATGAGTGCCGCCAAGAGATTGGCCATGGCAGTTCCGCGATTGTTGTGAAAATGAAGTGTGAATTTCACGCCCGGAAATTGCTCGCGGAATCTAAGAACCATAATCTGTACACGGGTAGGGGTGGCCATTCCTGTTGTGTCAGCCAGAATGATTGAGGCCGCTCCCCTTGATATATATTCCTCCACGACCCTGAAAACATTTTTTTCAGAAACATCCCCTTGATAGGGACAACCGAAAGACACTGCCAGGGCACCAATAACTGGAGTATCGTTTCCCTTGGCCAACGAAAAGATAGAGTCTAAATCTCCAAGGGATTCATCAATGCTACGTCGTATATTTTCTTGGTTGTGGGCTTCTGTGGCGGATATAACGACCACTAATTGATCTACCTTGGCTGAAATGGCATTTTGAGCCCCCTTTAAGTTAGGAACCAGGGCTGCATGGGTAACGCCTTGTCGTGGCACCTGGGCTAAAAGATCAGCAGCGTCTCTGAGTTGAGGGATGGCCCTGGGACTCACAAAGGAAGTAGATTCAATATCTTTTACACCAGCCTTCACAACGGCTTCAATGATTTGGAGTTTCTGCTCAGTCGGCAGGAAATCCTTCAATGACTGAAATCCATCGCGGGGTGCGACCTCACGCAGTTTTACTTTAGATGGTAAATCCATGACAAGGCTCCTCTTCTGTTTGTGAAAAATAGAATGTAGTTTCTTTTAGTTTCGTAGGGTGGGTTGAGTCCCGCGAAACGCAGGAATGGGTTTCGCTAATCCCACACAGTTTGAATACTATTAGAAGTAAGTAGAATTATGTTAGAAAACAAAACCCACCGTCATTTTGACTCTCAACCCATCCTACAAAGAGCACTAAACTTATCCGCGCAGATTGAAGAAATTTATTTCAACAAACCGGGTAACCAGAGCACTAAACCCGGAAAAGCAACAAAAATAATCAAACCGAATGTTTCAACCATGGCAAAGGGAATCGCGCCTCTAATAACGTCCATTAGAGAAACGGAATCGGGTGAAACACCCTTAATCACAAAAAGGTTAAGGCCAACGGGTGGTGTTTCAGTGCCGATTTCACAGGTTATTGCCATAACAATGCCAAACCAAAGTGCATTGTAACCCATGCCAATGACTATTGGGAGAAGAATGGGAGTGCTGATCAGGATAACAGAGACAATATCCATAAACATTCCCATGACAAAAAGTAATGCAAAAATCAGAATTAACACTGCCCAGTCAGGTAAATGCGAGGTTGCCACAAGTTCAGCCAGTTGCTGAGGCACTTGAAGTCGGGTTAGCACATATCCAAAAAGCAAAGCAGAAGACAAAATCATAAGAATCATTCCGCTTGTAACCATTGTAGTTCGAAAAATGCGCTTAAGGATATTCCAATTCAGTTTTTTCCGGAAAATTCCTAACACAAGCGCACCCATGCATCCGACAGCAGCAGCCTCAGTAGGTGTGGCAATGCCCATATAGATGGAACCCAGGACTAAAAAGATGAGAAGCAGTACTGGCCATATTCTCGCAAGTGCGGCAAAGCGCATACTCCAGGTGATTTGCCGGGTTGAAGCCGGGGCCATATGGGGACGAACTTTAGCTAATATGAATATATAGCCCATCATTAAGATAGCCAGGGCAAACCCCGGGATGATGCCGGCGATAAATAGCTTGCCCACTGATTCGTCAGCAACAACCCCATAAAGAATCAAAGCCACACTGGGTGGAATGAGCAGGGCAAGTCCACCCGATGCAGCAACGCATCCTGTGGCAAGGGATTTGTCATAACCCCGTTTTAGCATCTCAGGGATAGCGAAACTGCCAATCGTAGCGGCCCCTGCAACGCTCACCCCGCAAAGGGCGCTGAAAATTGCGCATGCAGCGACGCTGGACATGCCCAATGAGCCCGATAGTTTGTTCAACCATCTGCTGGTAGCGGTATATATGTCCGCTCCGATTCCAGAGATAAAAATAATTTCCCCCATCAAAATAAAAAGGGGAACAGCAACGAGAACAAACCCTGCTAACCGGTCATATATTACTCCCGGAACAGCGCCAAGCCCTCTTGGGCCCTGAACAAGAAGAATGCCGATGACGCTCGCAAGTCCTAAGGCACCAAAAACAGGCATCCCGGCCATAAGAAAAATTAAGAAACTCAAAACAACAATTATGCTGATAATGGTAGGATCCATAAGTTCATGTGCCTAAAATTCTATTATCCAAGTGGGGTGAAGACCCTATCCTCGTGTCTTAACTTTACCCATTTTTCGCTTTCGCCAACGCTTTTATCCGATCACCAATTCTGATGATGTATTGGATCCCAAGGATAAACGCGCCAAATGGGATGATAGAATAAGGAATCCAAAGTGGAAAATTCAGGAGTGAGCTTGAATGATAGCCGCCTGCATAGGCCATGATAGTAGTTTGCCCACCTTTCCATGCAAGAATCCCACAGAAAATCATGACACCAAAAGAGGTAAAGATATCTGCCCACAAGCGGGACTTTTCCGGCAAGAGATTAGTAACTGCAAGCATCTGCACATGGCGGTCCTCTTTTAATACCCAGCCGGCAGAAAGAAAGGCGACAAATACGAGCAGGTATTCGCTTATTTCCACAGAAAACAGGGTAGGGCTGTTGAAAACATATCTGACAACCACTTCATGAAAAACCAGAAGCAACAGTCCCAAAAGAGCGATTTCAGAAAGAACTTCGGAAAACCATGTAAGACGGTTTATTCCTGAAGTTATGCCACGAACGATTTTTTCCATTATCTAATCTCAAGTTGTCCAACCGGGGGGAACGGGATTTCCCCCAGGTTGTATTGGTTATGATGGGTTTCACTTCGTTAAACCCATCTCACGATCCTGCGAAACTATGATGTAGGGTGGGTTGAGTGAAGTGAAACCCATCAAATACTATCAGGTTAGTCTGTTTTGCCGGTTAGTGATGTTTTTTTGTAAACTCAATGTATTTTTGACCATCAGGCACTTTGCCTATCCACCATTCGTAGACCGGAATCATCTTCTCTTTGAATTTGGCCAGTTCCTCCTGGGTAGCAACGTGAACCTTCACACCTTTTTCCTTATACAATTCAATAGCTTTCTTCATAAAGGTTTTAAGCCTCTGTAATTGCTCCTGATCACGCTCCTTGGCAGCTTTCTTCATAATTTCTTGCACGTCTTTTGGCAGGCTGTCCCATTTTTTCTTATTTATGGCAAGGAAGGAGCAAAAGTAGGCCATATTGGTGACAGAGAGATGTTCAACAACCTCATAAAGCTTCCTCCCTAGGCCGGTGATAAGAGGACGTGTGCATCCGTCAATGGTTCCCCTCTGAAGCGCCAAGTAAAGCTCTCCTGAACTCATGGTTGTGGGAGTGCCTCCCAAAAGTTCAGTGGCCTTGGAAGCTGTACTGCCCGAAATTCCCCATTTTTTTCCTTCCATGTCTTTGGGGATGTAAACAGGAAATTTTTTTGAATAAATCTGATAGGGCCCACCAGCTGCTACTCCCAGGACGACCATATTGTGTTTCAGAAGCTTATCATTGATACCTATATTCCACAAACCTGCGTCAAGGGTCTTTTGGAGGCTTCCAGGGTCACCCCACATAAAAGGGAGGTTGCTGATACCAAGCTCTGGAACAATTCCAGTGTTATAGATATCAAGTGGGGATGTCATATCGATATCTCCACGTTCTAAAGCAGCGAATTCTTCTTTAATTTGACCCGTCCATCACTTTCCTTTTCGACCGCTTCTGCAAAATGCTTTAAAGGGGTTACAAGGTATCCATAAGAAGTTGGCATATAGGTTGATAAAACAATCTCAATGGGTTTAGATTTTGCCTGAGCCGGTGCAGTGAAAGCGACCACAAGACCAAAAATAGCAGATAAAACAATGATCATACTCATTAATCTAGTTTTCATAATACTCCTCCTTTTTTTTGAATCAGATAAATAACACATTATCCTTACACAAACCCTAATCACTTGTGGACATTACATGTTTTCCCTCTCACAAAGTACACAGGGTCACAGAGCTTTTTCGCCTCCTTGCAGCCTTCTTTCATTTCTTTTGTTTGTATCACCTCCTTTTGGCTTGAGGTGGCAGGCCTTTACCTGTACTTACCTTCAAAAGACCGTACTTCAGGGAAACCAATAAGGTCATTAAATTCCTCAAAAGCCATCATCTCATTTACGAGTCTCTGGGTTGTCCCTTTGTCTTTTAATTCCTCCATTGCCTTTTGCATTGCCTTTGCTGCGACAAGCAGACACGTTATGGGGAAAATCGCAATTTTAAAGCCTATTTTTTCAAGTTTGTTAACTCCAAACACAGGAGTCTTCCCACCTTCAACCATATTGGCTAATACAGGTTTGTCAAAACTTTCACCAACAATGGCCAGCTCTTCTTCGCTCTCTGGTGATTCAATAAATATGATATCTGCTCCTGCCTCCTCATACATCCTTCCCCTTTTGATGGCTTCTTCAAACCCCAATACTGACCGGGCGTCGGTCCGGGCTATGATGAGGAAATCATCGTTTCTTCGAGATTCAATGGCGGCCTCAATCTTCAAAACCATCTCTCTGGCTTCAATGAGCATTTTCCCTCCGGTGTGACCACATTTCTTGGGCATCTCCTGATCCTCAAGTTGAATGGCAGAGGCCCCTGCCCATTCAAATTCCTGTACCGTTCTTCTCACGTTAACAATGCCACCATAACCAGTATCCCCATCTGCGATCAGGGGAAGGGCAGTTGCCATTGCCATATTATGAACCCTTTCAACTACCTCGGTTAGGGTCATGAGTCCGGCATCCGGCAGGCCAAGGTGAGAAGCAGAATGTCCAAATCCTGATAGATAGATTGCTTCGAACCCAGCCTTTTCAATGATCTTTGCGGAGACCATGTCAAAGGCAGCAGGCACGACCAAGATAGACTCTCTTTGTAAAAGGGTTTTCAGTTTGCTATCAGTCATTTTTTTTCATCCAGCACATACTTTGTAACCAAATCACCCACTTCACTGGTACCGGTGCCCATTCTTCCGGCATCCATGCTCTTCATGTTGTCCTTAACAATCGCCATTACGGCTCTTTCAATAAGATCGGCGGCCTCCGCTTCCCCTAAGTTATTCAGCATCATGTGGCCGGCCATAATTGCGGCTAAGGGATTAATAACGTTTTTTCCAGTGTACTTGGGAGCAGAGCCGCCAATAGGCTCAAACATGGCGGTACCCTCAGGGTTGATATTGCCGCCTGCAGCAATGCCCATTCCACCCTGGATAATGGCACCGATGTCCGTGATAATATCCCCGAATATGTTATCGGTTACAATCACATCGAACCATTCCGGGTTTTTGACCATCCACATACAGACAGCATCAACATGCGCATAATCTTTCTCGATACCTGGGTACTCTTGGCCTACTTGGTGAAAAGCCCTCTCCCACAGGTCAAAGGCATAGGTAAGAACATTGGTCTTCCCGCAGAGTGTCAATTTTTTGTCCTTATTTCTCTTACGGCAATACTCAAATGCAAATCGCAGACATCTCTCCACCCCTTTTCGGGTATTGATGGATTCCTGAATTGCAATCTCATCCGAGGTTCCTTTTTTTAGAAAACCCCCAGAACCGGTATACAGGCCCTCGGTGTTCTCCCGCACCACAACGAAATCAATATGCTCCGGCCCCTTGTCCTTTAACGGTGTATCCACTCCCGGATAAAGTTTGACAGGGCGAAGGTTTATGTACAGGTCTAAAGAGAACCTCATATTCAGAAGTATTTCCTTCTCCAAAATACCCGGTTTTACCTCGGGATGTCCAATAGCCCCAAGATAAATTGCGTCCAACTGGCGAAGTTCATTAATAGCAGAATCAGGCAATGTTTCCCCCGACCGCAGGTACCTTTCTCCACCAAAATCGTAATGAATGAAGTTGTATTTGGTTCCCGTCTTCTCGGATACGGCGTTAAGGACCTTTAGCCCTTCAGCAATAACCTCCGGTCCTGTCCCATCTCCTGGGATAACACCAATCTGATATGTTTTACTCATACTGCACCTCTTTTGGCGATATG
>MVDB01000086.1 GCA_002050025.1 Desulfobacteraceae bacterium 4484_190.2 | reverse complement strand
CCCCAAAAGGAAAGCTCTGTTCCGTAAAGGCGTTTAACTTCTTGAAGATCAATGCATTCAGGTTGAACAGGGTTTAAAACATCGATCCCTATATCCATAAAATCACCAATAAGGGGCGTTATGCTGCCGTCGGAGTGAAAAAATATGATGACCTCGGGGTTGATCTGTTTTGCGGAATCGATAATCCTTGCAAGCCGGGGTTTGATTAGATCGCGAAAAGTCGATGGAGACATTATAAGAGATTGCTGAGTCCCGAAGTCATCTCCCAGACGGATAATATCTACTCCTGCTTCAGCATAACGGGAAGCCATACGACATCTTATTTCTGTAATCCTTTCAAGTAAATACTCGGCAAAGGGTATATTGATTAAAAAATCTATAAGAAGGGTATCCATGCCCCTCATTTCCCATGCCAGTTCGAAAAGTGTCTGCTGTAGAAAGCCTGCCGCGGCAAATCCGTCTTCATGAATAAGTTCGACCATATGATCCAAATCTTTATGGGCTTCCGGTTCCATTGGATCGGGAAAAGGAAAGGCCTTTAATTTCTGAAGGCTGTTCATGTTTTTCAGTGGAGCAACTCTTTTGGTATAATGATAGGTGGAGCCCAGGACATAGGCCACTCCCCATTCATTTATTTTCGTGCCCTCGGGAAGATCCCTATGAAACCCTGAAAAATCGGGGGGAGAAGAGGGTGACCGGAAAGAAACATGGCGGAGTTCCCAACCGAAATATTCATCAGGCGTAAGAAAAGGGGGCCTCACGTCATGTATGAAACCCGATGGGACCCCAAAGGGTCCCAAGTGCTCCTCTGGTATTCCCGCTCCCACATTATCGTTAAAGGTTTTCATCATCGTGGGAGTGAAGCGGGCGCAGGTAGGCACTCTGTCGGGACCGGTTCGTCTGATGGCCCTTATTACCCTTTCCCGCGGGGACATTTTCGGACTTTTCCCCGATTTGTATTCATGGTGCTTTTGTCTTGCCTTTTCCGTCATTGTCAGTAAATGGCTCTTTGTTTGTCCTCTATGTCAGGAAAATCGTTCACTGTTCAAAAGATCCATGCGTCATGGAACTTAATCGGGAAATCCATTTTTCTGAACCCAGTCCCAGGTATCCATCATATTTTCCTTAAACTCTCCCTGGGGAACAAATTTTTTGTCAAAAAAGGCCGTTCCTATTGTAAAACCCCAAGCCCCGGAATCCCTTACCTGAGTAATTCTTTCATATGAATCTATACTTCCTGCAGATACCACGGGGACATTATTTGTGGCCTTTACAACCTCTTTTAGAAGTGTTACCGCATCGCCGGTGTACCGGTAGGTGAGAAGATCAAATCCGTCAACCCCTTTTTCCTCCAGCCTCCTTGTTTGCTCAACCGTCTCTTCGATTGAACCGTCAAGTATGCTGGGGTGACCATGTACATTTCCAATAAAGGGATAATACTTGACAGGCGTGTCTTTCAAAAAATCGTTGATGGAATCAAAAAATACAGTGCCCATAAGGATATCAAAGCCGCATTCAACGGCCAGTTTTGCTCCTGCAAGGCCTTCTTCCTCCGAGAGGCTTACAACTTCCAGGTTTGTCGTTTTCTCCGAATCATTCATCATATCAACGAGGCGTTTCATGTCGTCTTTAGGAAGGCCTACATCCTTGAAGCCCCATTGGGTTACAGGAGTATCCTTGAGTTCTTCGAAAAGTTCAATAGCGTTTTTCACGGTTTTATCATTGTAGGTCAGCATTACAATCAATTCAGGTTTCATTTCATTTCTCCCTTTTATATAAATAAGATTTAGATTCGTTTTTCCATATCCTAAGGCATATCGAATACATCAACCAGATTCTCATAAAGGGATACATACTTTTTATATGCAGCGTCATAAATTTCCCTGTTTTGCCGGTTGGGTAGGTATTCATTCTTTACCGTTACTGATTTTTCAATTGCATCTTGTAGGTTTTTGAAGATTCCTGTACCTTTTCCCGCGATGAAGGCGGCACCGAGACATGCTGCATCCTGATCATTCGCAGTGGTGACGATTTTCTTGTTTAATACATCGGCCTTTATCTGGTTCCATAAGGGGCTTTTAGCTCCTCCACCAAGGCATATGACCTCTTCTACCGGGATATCAAGGCCTTTAAGAACATCCACGTTTCTTCGGACAATAAAAGCTATTGTCTCCATGGTTGAGCGAACAAAATGCGCCTTACTGTGGTGCAGAGTAAAACCAAAAAACACTCCTTTCGCCTTCGGATTGGCCTCCGGGGCCATTGCCCCTTCAAGATGGGGCAGCATCACAAGCCCCCCACATCCAGGTTCTACGGTTTGGGCCTCATCATCGAGCAGACTGTATGAATCCTTGCCGAGTACTTCGGAAAGATTAATCTCCTGCTGACAGAATTTATCCCTGAACCACTTAAGAACCATGCCTCCGCTGGTGAAAGTGTGAGCCATATACAGGTCGGGAATACCATGGTAATGGCAGGGCATTGCCATGTTCGGATCCATGAAGGGCCTTTCAACGGTTGCGCAGATGGCGAGAGCAGCCCCTGTATTTTCACTGAACAGCCCGGGAGATATGTTTCCCACTCCTATCGCTCCAGCCGCCTGGTCGAGGGCTCCCATCGTAATGATCAATTCACTGCTGAGACCCAGTTCCTTGGCGATCTCGGGCAATATCGTTCCGACAACTTCACCCGATTCTTTTATCTCCGGCAGTTGGCTTTCTTCAATTTCAAGACGATCGAGCATCTCTTTCCACCATTTTTTAGTGCGAATATTCCAGTACACAGTGGAAGAGAGCAAAGACCCCTCGGCCACGTATCTACCGGTTAGGCGGAAAATGAAATAATCTTCCAAGAGAAGGAATTTTTCGGTCTTTTTAAAGAGATCATTCCTGTTTTTCCTGATCCAGAGAATCTTGCACGCTGGCCAGGTGGGGACGATTTTGACTTGTCCTGTTATTTCGTAGGTAGTGGTATTGGCAAAGTCGCTATCAAGCTCTTTGGCTTCCTCCTGTGCCCTGTTGTCAAGCCATACAATGGCATTATGGAGCGGCACTCCATCGCGATCTACACATACAAGTGTTTCCCCCTGAACCGACATCCCCAGCACTCCCACTTCCGCCGGGTTAACCCTAGTCGTTTCGAAAAGCTCCAAGATGGATTTTTTAAACGAATCCCAGTATACTTGCACAGGGAGCTCGACCTCGAGGGGAGAGGGGGTATCTAGGGTATATTCCACCACAGATTTGCCGACCACATTTCCATCTTCGGTAACGAGGGCCACCTTGATAGCCGTCGTTCCAAGGTCCAAACCCAATATATACATTTTAGTCTCCTTATTTAATTGGGTTAGCAGTTCTAATCAGCAACGAAAATACGCCCTATATAATGTCAGCGTTATTACATGTTTTGTTCAGATCCCAGTAGTAATATCTAAACATTAAACGTTTAAATATTCATCAATTGAATCGGAAATGTCAAGCAAAAAAAATGAAAGGTCTCACTTTTTTCATCAAAGCCTGGAATCTCGGCGGATTAAATACACCATGACCACCGGCTGGAATCCAGGAAAAAACAATGAAGTAGCCAACCCAAAGCGGAACGCCTCAAAGGAAAGGGTGGGCTTTGCCCCAGGCCCAGGGATCCATGGCCAAAATAAGAATTTACAGAAGAATCCAGATATAACGGTCTTATAACCATTGTGGCAAGTGAATTTACGAGGGGTTTTCCCGCCATAACATTGTTGAGTTAGTTATCAAAAGATGGAAAAGGATCACATCTTGAATATTAAATAATCGAAATAAACATTTAATATTTAAGACGCGACCTCAAGTTTTTCACACACTTGCGGCGTTAGATTATTGAATGGGGGACATCCTGTTTAATGCGCGACGTCCTAACTCGGCCGGAAAAGGTCTCAGAAATCTGTTCTACAGTTCAACTTTATCTGAAAGAACATTGTGGGTGTTCAAACCAAGCAGTCGCCTTGAGAAGGCGCTAACATCCACCACAATCAGGTAGAGTGCCGGCACTAAAAGGAGAGTCAACACGGTAGCCACCAGCAATCCAAAGGAAATGCTTACAGCCATGGGAATAAGAAACTGGGCCTGAAAGCTCCTTTCCATTAAGAGGGGTAGAAGGCCGGCAATGGTGGTCAGGGAAGTCAGGATGACAGGCCGGAATCTGGCCTTGCCCGATTCTTCCACAGCCTGCCTCGTAGGCGTTCCTTTCCGTATTGCCCGATTGACAAAATCCAGCAGGATAATGGAGTCATTGACCACAATGCCCGAAAGGGCCACCACACCCAAAAGGCTCAAAAGCGTAATAGGCAAGCCCATTATCAAGTGCCCCAGGACGGCACCCACCATGCCAAACGGCAGGGCCACCATGACGATGATGGGTTGGACATAGGAACGGAACTGAGTCGCCAGCAGGACATAGATCACCAGGATTGCAATGATGAATCCCCTAAACAAGCTACCGACAGACTCGTTGGATCGCTGTCTCTGCCCTTCAAAAGAATACCTCATCCCGGGATAACGGCTCATCAGATCAGGAAGAAAACTGCTGCTCAGGTCCGTGAGGATACGCTCCGCATTGGCAACGCCTTCATCCAGATCCGATATGACGGTAATTTGACGTTGGCGGTTGGTCCTGTTTATTACAGAATAACCACGCCCATAGGCTACCTCTGCCACTTCTCCAAACGGCACCTCATGCCCCACGGGATTGCGGATCCGCATTTCTTCAATAGTTCCCAAAGTGCGTCGTTCCGGTTCAGAGTAACGAACCATTACCTTGACATCATCTCGTCCCCGCTGGAGGCGGACTGCCTCCTCTCCATAGAAGGCCTGTCTTACTTGCCTTGCCAGGCCAGCCAGGGTGATCCCCAGTGGCCGGGCAGACTCCCTGGCCTTCATTTTTATTTCCAATTTGCCGGGTTTGAAATTGTCTGTAATATCAAATGTACCCCGATATCGGGCTATCTCAGATTTGAGTTCATTGGCCGCCTTTTTCAGTTCCACAAAATCACGGCCAATCAGTTGAATTTCAATGGGATTTCCTCCCGGACCGCCAGTAAGGGTCGAAAAAACAAGCCTCTCTGTACCAGGGATTTCACCCACCAGTTCTCTCCAGCGATTGACCACCTCGGTCACCGTAACGGAGCGCTCTTCGGCAGGGAGGAGTTCCAGAAAAACCTGCCCCGCGTGCCCTCCTGTTTCAGTGTCTCCAAAGCCGGGACTGGAAATAATCCCCGTAAGACTGAAAAAGTGAAGGACAATATCTTTGCCATCCGTTTTTTCCCCGGAAAACTCCTGGTTCAGTTGTGGCACCATGCCTTCGATTCTCCTGATTGTTGCATCCGTTAAACTGGCCGGTGTGCCAAGGGGATAACTCATTTGCACCTGGATGTAATTACTGGCAGGCTTGGGAAACACAACGTAAGGGACATGCCTGCCCTTGACCAGGCCGAAGATGATAATCAGCACACCCAGACCCACAACAAAACTGAAATATCGGTTTTTTATGACGCGAGTGAGTGTGGGAGCGTATATGTGCTTTATGGTGTACTGAAGGCCGCTCTGTATCCAATCCAGAAACCGTGTGTGCCATCTTTTCTTTTCTGCGGTCTTGAGATAGTCACGCTCGAGGGTCCTCGCAAGGTGTGCAGGAAGGATGAAAAACGCCTCCAAAAGGGAAACCACGAGGATAGTAATTACGGCCATTGGAAGGATTTTCATGAATTTTCCCATAATACCACTGACATAGAGCAGCGGCATGAATGCAACAATGGTCGTACTAACCGCCATGAGCACAGGCACCCCTACTTCCCCCATACCCTCGATGACGGCCCGGATGGGCGGCTCGCCTTTCTCATAATGGGCGTAAATATTTTCGCCAATAATGATGGCATCATCCACAAGGATACCGAGAGTCATGATAAACGCAAAGAGGGACATCATATTGATGCTTTCACCCATCCAGTTGAGCACGTAAAAAGCGGCCATAAAAGAAATAGGGATGCCGAGTGCCACCCAGAAGGCCAGGCCAATGCGTAGGAACAGGGCCAGGGAGATAAAGACCAGGATGATTCCCTGTATCCCGTTTCTCACCAGGAGATCTATCCGGTCTTGAACAATGAGAGATAAGTCACCCCATGGTGCCATACTGATCCCAGGGGGAAGTTTATGTGCATTTTCCTGAATGTAGCTGTGCACCGCGCGGGCGATGTTGATAAGATCTTCGTCTCGCGTTTTTCTAACCTGGACCAGGGCGGCAGGCTGGCCATTAAAACGCCCCTTTTGCTCTGTATCCTGAAATCCGTCTATGACATCAGCCAGATCACCTAAACGGATAATTGTGCCATCGGCAAGCGTGATCAAGGGGATTTCTTCGAAATCCCTTCCCGTATATCGCTGCCCTTTCGCCCGAATCAGCACCTCGCCCCCGGCAGCCTTAATAACACCACCTGGAAGATCGAGACTTCCGGTTCTCACAGCGGCTGCAACCTGATCAAAGGTCAGCCTGTAACGTCTTAGATTTTCTTCGGAAATTTCAACCGAGATCTCGTATTCCCGGACCCCGGCAAGGTTCACCTGCGAGATGTTATCGAAGGTCAAGAGATCCTCCCGGACCTTCTCCGCCACCTTGCGAAGGGCCAATTCGGATACATCTCCGTAGATGGCGATGTTGATGGCCTCTTCCTTGAATGTGACCTCACTAATCAGGGGTGTCTCCGCCTCCTCGGGGAAAGTGTCTATAGTATCGACCTGGGTCTTAATCTCATCCACAACCTTCTGGACGTCGTCCACACCCTCTTTCAGTTCCAGAAGAATAGTGCCAACCCCTTCCTGTGCTTTGGAAATAATTTTTTTTATCCCCTCGATAGACTGTATCTTTTCCTCGATCTTTACGATGATTCCTTCTTCGATCTCCTCTGGATTGGCACCCGGATAAACCACCCGGACATAGATCTTATCCAGGGAGAATTGGGGAAATACCTCCCGCGTCATGCGTGTCAGCGCCAACAAACCCACGATGATCACGAAGGCCATCAGCAGATTGACCGTGACCTTGTGTTCAACAGACCATCGGGCAAGCGATTTCATCCTGATGCCCCCGTTTGGTCAGACTTAGGTCTTATGCGCACCTTCATTCCCTCTGTAGCTACACCAGGAAAACGTGTAATAATTTGATCTCCTTCTTCAAGCCCCTCTTTGACGTACAACTGATTGTCCACACGCCTGAATATCTTGACAGACTTGATGTGTATTTTGCCATTGTCCACCACGTAAACGCTGTTGTCTTCATGAACCGCTTCCTGGGGGAGGAGGTAAAGATCATCCACTCGTTTTCCTACAATTTCCACCGTGACAAACATCCCTGGCAGGAGTGGATGTCCGGTCCCG
>MVDB01000005.1 GCA_002050025.1 Desulfobacteraceae bacterium 4484_190.2 | reverse complement strand
GAAAACTGCAGGCCACAGGATCTGGTGGTCAACCCTGCAAAAGGCAAAAAATTGACTAACATGCGTGCTTCAGGATCGGATGAGAATGTGATCCTGACACCCCCAACGCAGATGAGCCTTGAAGAATGCATTTCATATATCAATGAGGACGAACTGGTTGAGGTGACACCTAAGGCAATCCGCCTGCGGAAATAAACAAACCTTATGGAAAAATATAACAGAAAAGAAGTTGATAAACGACGGACCTTCGGGATTATCAGTCATCCAGATGCGGGAAAAACCACGTTGACTGAAAAGCTCCTCCTTTTCGGAGGCGCGATCCAGCAGGCCGGGGCTGTCAAGGCCCGTAAAGCAGCAAGGCATGCCGTGAGCGACTGGATGGAAATTGAAAAAGAACGCGGGATATCAATAACAACATCTGTAATGAAGTTCAGATACAGGGGATTTGAAATTAACCTGCTGGATACTCCGGGGCATCAGGACTTTTCAGAGGACACCTACAGGGTCCTTACGGCTGTTGACAGCGCATTGATGGTAATTGACAGCGCTAAAGGGGTTGAACCCCAGACGGAAAAACTCATGGAAGTCTGCAGGATGAGGAATACCCCCATAATAACATTTATAAACAAACTTGACCGTGAAGGGATGGGACCTCTTGATATTCTTGATGATATAGAGAATAAACTTCAGATTGAATGCACGCCCCTCTCCTGGCCCATTGGTATGGGTAAGAGGTTCAAGGGGGTCTACAATCTGTATCATCATGAACTTCACCTGTTTACTCCCGGGCAGGACACAGCAGCAAGGAATGGCATTGTTATAAAAGACCTGTCTGATTCCAGGCTGGATGAGTATCTTGAAAGCCAGGCCGATGAACTTCGTGAAGACATTGAATTAATTGAGGGAGCGGCCAACCCATTTGAGCTTGAACATTACCTGAAGGGGAATCAGACACCGGTCTTCTTCGGAAGCGCTATTAATAATTTCGGTGTAAAAGAGATGCTTGATGCTTTTGTGGAGATGGCCCCTCCCCCAGGCGACAGGACTGCCATCTCACGTAATGTCTCACCTTACGAAAAACCGTTTTCAGGCTTTGCTTTTAAGATTCAGGCAAACATGAATCCCGCACACAGGGACAGGATCGCATTTGTCAGGATCTGTTCAGGGAAATTCACACGCGGTATGAAAGTTATGCACCACAGGATAGACAAGGAAGTATCTCTTGCAAATGCCACGATCTTTATGGCAAGGGAGAGAGAGAACGTTGAAGAAGCTTTTCCGGGCGATATTATCGGAATTCATAACCACGGCACAATTAAGATAGGCGATACCTTTTCTGAAAAGGAACCGCTGAAATTCACAGGTATTCCGAACTTCGCGCCTGAGTATTTCCGAAGGGTCAGGCTGAAAAACCCGTTAAAGATCAAACAGCTTCAAAAAGGGCTGAAGCAGCTTGCAGAAGAAGGGGCTGTCCAGGTTTTCCGTCCGGTCACTGGCAACAATTACATACTCGGCGTAGTGGGACGCCTCCAGTTTGATATTACAATGGCCAGACTCAAGTCTGAATACAGAGTCGATGCTGTTTATGACCCGGTTGATTATAAAGTCGCCAGGTGGGTTGACTGCGGGGATCCCAAAAAAATGGCTGAGTTTGAAAAGAAAAACAGCTCCGGTATTGTCAGGGACTCTGAAGGCACACTGGCGTTTCTGACAACCAGTGAATGGAATCTCGGTTTCTACATGGAGCAGTGGCCTGATATCAGCTTCCACAAGACCCGTGAAATTGCCTGATGCTTTTATAAAAACATTCGACAGGATAGCCCCGCGTTCCGCGGGGCAGGCATGGATAGACACGATACAAAGTATTTGCACTAATTCTGTTTTTAAAATCAAGGCAATCGTGTAATACTGCCGGAAATATTTATCATAATATAGGGAGATGAGAGTAACTGCACCCAAATTAAAAGGAGGAATGACCAATGAGTGAGAAGCAGTGGGATAACCCACCAGCAATGCAAATTGATCCGCAGAAAACCTATCGGGTAACGATTGAAACCAACAGGGGCGACATGGAGTTGGAGCTCTATCCGGAATATGCGCCCAAAACAGTCAACAACTTTGTTTTTCTGGCCCAAGAGGGTTTCTATGATGGGGTGGTTTTCCATCGGGTGATAAACGACTTTATGATCCAGGGAGGGGACCCTACAGGTACAGGGAGGGGAGGACCTGGCTACAAGTTTGAGGATGAAGTTGCGGATAATCCGCTGAGGCACGAGACAGCAGTTATCTCCATGGCGAACGCAGGGCCGAACACGAACGGGAGCCAGTTTTTCATCACGCATTCACCGCAACCGCACTTGGATGGTATGCATACCGTATTCGGCAAAGTGGTCGAAGGGCAAGAGATTGTGAACGCCATTCAGCAGGGGGATAGGATGGTAAAGGTAATGGTGAGTGACGATGAAAAGAGCAAAAAAGGTTGATGTATGAAAATAGGATTGATTGGTCTGCCCAACTCGGGGAAAACCACGATTTTTAACGCCTTAACGAAACTGGAGGCCCCGGTTACCGCATACACAAATGCCAAAGCCGAACCCAACGTGGCGGTGGTGGAAGTAGCCGACGACCGGATCAGGCGTCTTTCTGAAATATACCGGCCAAAAAAAACGATCTTTACCACGATCGAATTTATTGATTTTGCTGGCGTAACAAAAGGATCGGCCAAAGATGGTCTCTTTTCCGGTCCAGGTATGGAATTGATAAAAAATGCGGACGCTTTAGCCCTTGTGGCGCGAAATTTTTCAAAAGAACCGGAGCCCTCCCCTACACCGATTAATGATATCGAAAAAATCATCGACGAGTTATTGATCTCCGATCTGATCATTGCGGAAAACAGACTGGAACGGATTGCGCACGCCTACATGCGGGGTAAAAAAACGAATGCCCTCCAGATAGAAGAAAAAGTGCTTCGGAGAATCGTGGATCATGTAAGCGAGAATCGGGCCATTAGCAACCTTGACCTGGATAGAGAGCAGGAAAAGATAGTACGAGGGTTCCAATTTTTCACGCATAAGCCGATGATGGTCATCCTGAACTCGGACGAATACGGCTTTGGTAAAAATAGTGACCTTTTGAGCGAGATTGAAAAGAAACACCAGGTCATTGAATTCGCCGGGCAATTTGAGATGGAATTGTCCAGGCTGAATGATCCGGAAGAAGAGAAACTTTTCATGGCCGATATGGGCATTGAAGAATCGGCCCGGGATCGTTTGACCCGGCTGGCTTATGGACTTGTGGGATATATCAGCTTTTTTACCGTTGGGCCTGATGAGGTGCGGGCCTGGAACATTCATGAGGGGAATACGGCACTTGAGGCGGCCGGCGCCATTCACTCGGATCTGGCCCGCGGATTCATACGCGCGGAATGCTTTACATACGATGATTTAGTGGCGTATGGATCCGAAAAGGCGGTTCGTGAAAAGGGCCTATTTCGGTTGGAGGGGAAAAACTACCTGGTCCAGGATGGCAATATCCTGAGTATCCGGTTCAATGTATAGTGATCGTCAAATAGTTGATCGGTTGAGTCCCCACCCAGCCCTCCCCATTCAAGGGGGAGGGCCTGGGTGGAGGTTGCTTCCAGATTGCAATGTTAATTACGAAACGTGCTACTATGAATGAGAAACATGTAAATAAGATAGCAGATGAACTGAATATCGCAGT
This sequence comes from Desulfobacteraceae bacterium 4484_190.2, assembly GCA_002050025.1. Classification (GTDB taxonomy): domain Bacteria; phylum Desulfobacterota; class DSM-4660; order Desulfatiglandales; family Desulfatiglandaceae; genus 4484-190-2. The sequence goes on along the minus strand of MVDB01000005.1, from coordinate 14,331 downwards.
CCGACAGGTAAACGCCGCGGCCCGGCTACTCAAAGAGGGTGGCACAGTCCCCTTCATAGCCCGTTACAGGAAGGAAGTTACCGATTCTCTCGATGAAGTGGCCATAACTGCGATCCGTGATAAAATGGCTCAGATGGAGGGCCTGGACAACCGGAGAGAGAGCATATTAAAATCCCTCATGGAGCGGGAGCTGCTTACTGATGATCTGAAGGAGAAGATTGTTTCCGCTGAGACCATGGCCACCCTTGAGGATATCTATCTCCCGTACAGACCGAAACGCCGTACCCGGGCTACAGCAGCCAAGGAAAAGGGGCTTGAACCGTTAGCAAAACTCATATTCGATCAGCGGGATGATACTGATCCGGTAAAAGAAGCGGCAGCCTATGTTGACACTGAAAAGGGGGTTGAAACAGCAGAAGATGCGCTTGTCGGCAGCCGGGACATAATAGCCGAATGGGTAAACGAAAATCAGGTGGCTCGTGAAAGAATGCGGACGCTCTATGCACAAAAAGGGGCTTTTTTCTCCAGGGTAACTCCTGGCAAGGAGGCGGAGGGGGCAAAGTTCAGGGACTATTTCGACTGGGAAGAACCGGTTCCAAAAGCACCATCGCACAGGATTCTTGCAATGCGCCGGGGAGAAAAGGAGGGTTTTATAGACCTGCGAATAAGCCCGCCTCAGGATGAAGCACTGGCACTGCTGGAGGCCATGTTTGTTAAAGGGGAAAATGCAGCTTCTCAGGAGGTTAAGGAGGCGGTGCACGATGGATACAAGAGGCTTCTGTCTGTTTCAATGGAAACAGACGTCAGGCTTGAGACAAAAAAACGGGCTGATAGAGAAGCGATTAAGGTATTTGCGGATAATCTCAGGGAACTCCTCCTTGCACCGCCCATCGGTCAAAAAAGTGTTATGGCCATAGATCCGGGGATTCGTACTGGCTGTAAGATTACGTGTCTCGATCCCCAGGGTAAACTGGTCCAAACAGATACTATCTATCTTTTTAAGTCTGAAAACGCCAAATTATCCTCTGCAAAAACCGTGAAGGAATTAGTAAACACATATGAAGTGGAGGCGATAGCAATAGGGAATGGCACTGCCGGGAGGGAAACTGAAGCATTTATTAATACTCTTCCTTTTTCGGACAGCATTCCGGTGGTAATGGTCAATGAGAGCGGTGCGTCTGTTTATTCCGCCTCTGAAGTGGCAAGGGAGGAGTTTCCCGATCTGGACCTGACTTACAGAGGGGCAGTATCCATTGGAAGGCGCCTTATGGACCCTTTGGCCGAGTTGGTAAAAATCGATCCAAAATCTATTGGCGTAGGACAGTATCAGCACGATGTGAACCCGCTGGCCCTTAAGAGAAGCTTAGATGATGTGGTCATGAGTTGCGTCAATGCTGTGGGGGTAGATATCAATACAGCAAGCCAACAACTTCTCACCTATGTCTCAGGCCTTGGGCCACAGTTAGCCAAAAACATAATAACCTACCGTGATGAGCACGGGGCTCTCTCCTCCAGGGAAGAACTTAAAAAAGTGTCGCGTCTTGGTCCGAAGGCCTTTGAGCAGGCAGCCGGTTTTCTCCGAATTAGAAATGGGGATAACCCCCTTGATGTTAGTGCGGTCCATCCTGAATCTTATGGCATTGTGGAGACCATGGCAAGGGACCTTGGCTTAGGGGTAACTGATCTGCTTGAAAATGATATACTCAGGAAAAAGATCGACCCGAATAGATATGTGACAGACAGGGTGGGAATACCCACACTTACCGATATTCTTACCGAACTGGCCAAACCCGGTCGCGATCCCCGAAAACAGTTTGAAAGTTTCAAATTTCAGGAAGGCATCGAGAAGATTGAACATGTCCAGCCTGGCATGAGCCTGCCAGGGGTAGTCACGAATGTCACCGCCTTTGGTGCTTTTGTTGACATAGGTGTTCATCAGGATGGGTTAGTACATATTAGCCAACTGGCGAACCGCTTTATTAAGGATCCCAATGAGGTGGTCAAGGTCCATCAGCATATAACGGTCAAGGTACTGGACGTAGATCTGGAAAGAAAACGCATCTCTCTTTCCATGAAACAGGACACCGTTCAGGAACCGAAAAAAACAAAGAAGGCACTAAAAAAACCTGAAAAGAGCTTCAAAGAAAAAAGACCGCGAAAGAGTCAACCCGGTCCATTTAACAATCCCTTCACCAAGACGTTTAGTAATTAGATAATAGGGTAAACTATAAATATAATTTGTTCAATATCCTGGGGTGATAGGGATATGAGGCAAATTTTTTCAAAAGGCCTCGTAACATGTCAAAAAATTGGGGCAAATCCTCCGGTGTAGGGCGGCATTTTATATGCCACCGTTATTGGCGGGGCATAAAACCCTGCCCTACAAGAAACGAACCCGAATTTATTGAGAACTTACAAGGCCTCCGTGACTTGAACAGGATAAGGAGGGATAGTTATGGCCGTCAAAATCATTATTAAGAGAAAGGTAGCCAAAGACAAAGAGGCTGAGCTGCTGCCGATCCTCATACAGATGAGAGCTCTGGCTACAGCTCAAACAGGATACATTTCCGGTGAGACCCTGAGAAATATGGAGAACTCAGAAGAATATCTGGTCATCAGTACATGGCAATCTGTGGATAACTGGAACGTATGGCTCACGAACAAACAAAGGGCCGAGATTCAGGAAAAGATTGACTCTCTGCTGGGAGAAAAAACGGAATACAGCATCTATCTCTATGGATAGCATACTTTGGTGGCCGTTCTACTGGAACATAAAACGCCTCATGCTTATATTCATAAGGAGCCCCATGGCAGCCATGGTTGATATCAAAGATGACCCACCATAGCTAAAAAGCAGGAGAGGGATCCCCACCACCGGCAACAACCCTGTAACCATCCCCACATTGATTACTATCTGCCAGAAGATAAAGGCCACAATACCAACCGCCATAATAGATCCAAATTTATCTTTTGAAGCCTTCGCTATGTTGAGGCCCCATAGAATCAAAAAAAGATAGAGCAACAAGAGGAAGGCTGTGCCTGCAAATCCCCATTCCTCGGCCAGCACTGAGAGCGCAAAATCCGTGTGTTGTTCCGGTAAAAAGTGCAATCGGGTCTGTGTCCCGTGTAGGAATCCCTTGCCCCATAATAGGCCCGATCCGATGGCGATTTTAGACTGGTTGATGTGGTATCCGGCTCCGAAAGGGTCCATATCAGGCCTGATAAAGGTGAGGATCCGCATCTTCTGATATTCTTTCAGGTTGAACCATATAAAAGGAGCCACTGAAGCGGCTGACCCAACCAGAATCAACAATGATTTCCAATACATTTTGACAAATAAAATCATGGAAAAGGATCCGGCAACCAGCAGGAGGGTTGTTCCAAGATCAGGTTCTTTTAAAATAAGAACGCTCGGTGCCGCAATCAGGATGAATGGCTGCCATAGATCTCTCAAACGGTATCCGCGATACCCGCGCTTCTCACTGAAAAACTTGGCAAGCACTATCACCATAGCAATCTTTGCCAACTCGGAGGGCTGAAAGGAAACGGGCCCCAAGCTCAACCATCTCTGTGAACCGGATGTCACCTTTCCCACAAACAAGACAAAAATTAAGAGGGCAATGGTGAAGATGTACGCGGGATAAGCCAGTCGCTCAAGGGCAAAATAGTTAAAGGTGGTCATCACAAAGAAGACAGAAAATCCGATCAAAAACCAGTAGATCTGCTTTAAAAAAACCTGTGACCCACCCACATCTCGAATAGTATATGTAGCACTATAGAGATTTAAGATACTGATTCCCGCCAAAAGCAGCAGCAGAAGCAGCAAAATCCAATCAAAATTTTGGACCAGCCTGCGATCAAACATGTCTAATATCTTTTAGGTAAGATTCAATTAGTTACCGCTTCAGCTAACACCGATCTGTCCAATCCAAGATATGCCTTGATTAATTGCCCAGCGATGGGTGCAGCAGCACTCCCGCCATGCCCTCCGTGCTCGATCACGATAGCAACTGCAATCCGCGGGTTTTCCGCCGGCGCGACAGCAACGAACCATGCATGATCCCTAAATTGAACAGGAATACCTTCTTTGCTCCCCAATTCCTCTTCCTTCTGACGGGCAATGACTTGAGATGTCCCTGTCTTACCGGCGACAGTCACTTCTTTCAACCTGGCCCTTCCACCAGTACCATGGGGTTCATTGACTACACCGATAAGAGCATTTTTTACAAACTCCAGGTGTTCCCGTTTGATCCCTATTTTCCCTGTCACAACCGGAGCAAACTCATGGATCTTTTCGGTCTCGCTTTTCCCTACCCACTTGGTCACCTGAGGTCTATATACGATACCACCGTTAAAGACGGCTGAGACAAACGCAGCCATCTGAATCGGGGTCACCAGGACAAAGCTCTGCCCGATAGCCGTGGACAGTGTCTCTCCCCCCTGCCAGGGAACACCCCATCTTTTGAGCTTCCAATCCCGGGTCGGTATGAGCCCTGCCTTCTCATGCACTGGATCGAATCCGGACCTTTTTCCAAGGCCGAATCTCATTGCATATTCAGAAATCTTGTCAATGCCCAGCCTACGCCCCATATCATAAAAATACACATCACAGGACTCAACCAGGGCCCTGTGGAGGCTCACCGGGCCATGGCCATATCTCTTCCAGCAACGGTATCCGCGTCGTCCCAAATAGTAGATGCCTGTACAAACCACCTCTTCCTCAGGATCAATTATACCTTCTTCGAGCCCAGCTAGCGCAACCACTATCTTGAAGACAGATCCGGGCGGGTATTGACCTGACAGGGCCCTATTCTGTAAAGGAAAATTCCCGGACAAGACAATTCCTTCCCAGCTTGCCCTGTCTATTCCCCCAACAAACAGATTCGGATCAAAAGAAGGGCCGCTCGCCAAGGCCAGAATCTCCCCGTTGTTGGGATCCATGACAGCGATCGCTCCGCTTTTGCCGGCAAGAGCCTTTTCAGCCACCGCCTGAAGATCCTTGTCTATTGTCAGGCAAACATTTTCGCCGGGAATGGGGTTTTTGCGTACCATCACCCGTATTTTCCTTCCCGTTGCATCCACCTCCACCTGTGCGCCTCCTCGCACCCCGTTTAGATCGCGCTGCCATTTCCACTCCACACCGGACTTTCCAATCAGATCACCCGGCTTGCTATCCTCGTATTGCCCGCTCTTTAGTTGGTTCTCATTAATTTCTCCCAGATATCCGATGAGATGAGAGGCAAAGGTTCCATTGACATAACGGCGTTGGGGCGCTACTTTTATAATGACCCCGGGAAGATTGAAGCGATGGGTCTCAACTCTGGCCAACTCATCGCGGGACAAGTCTCTTTTGAGGCAAACAGGCCTAAAAGGGTATCTGAGCGAGGCCTCATCCAATTTCTGTTCTGCCTCTTCCGCCCCAAGTCCGGCCAGGCGACTTAGCCTTTCCAATAACTCTTCCAGATCCTGGACTTCCTCCGGAACAACATAAAGGTCATAGGAGGGACGGTTGTCCACGAGTATCGCCCCATTCCGGTCTAAAATCATTCCTCTAAATGGGGAGATATCCTGGAGACGTATACGATTACTTTCCGATCTGGTGCGGTACACGGATCCGTTTACGACCTGTAGGAACCAGAACCTCAGGACCAACACACCAAAAACAGCCAGCACTACCAATGTTAGCTTTTTGAGCTGTCTGTCAAAAAGTTCTAAAGAAAGGGGATCGAACTCTGATGTTCTCAAGGCCTTGTTCTCCGAAATCAATTCCGGTTGCAAGTCTGCAATACAAAAAGTGAATTATATGAATGCTTATGGCCGCTCGTTCAAAGAGCCATGAGTATCTTCCAGGGGATCAGCCCTCAAACAATCAAATAGATAGAACAGGATAGGCGAAATCAGCCCTGTACCCACCACTAAAAAAACGGATACCCAAAGAAAATCCTTTGAAAAAGACAGCCTATGGTAGAAGACTGTAAGCATCATGAAAAACATCATCTTTTTCAGTAAAACCGCCAGGGCAACAATGATCATCTGCCCCCTCGGGTGCTGGAGGTTAAACAATTGCGAACCGAGATAAACCGCACCAAAAACACACAGATAAAGAAAGGTAAAAAGTCCATGCAAGCCGCCTGAAAAAAGATCGATTAGCATGCCTTGCCCAAAAGCAAACATGACCGTGGCAGTGTGTCCATAAAACAAAAACAGATAGGCGATGATAATGGTCAGGAGATCCAGATCAGCAAGATTCAACCCTACGATACTAATCCATTCCCCTTTAACCAGGGTGAAAAACAGTCCCAGGAACCACGCGAAAAGGTAAAATGCTATTCGCTTTCTTTCAACTGGTTCGATGATTTGCTCTCCTCTAAAACTACCAGGACTTCTTCTAACTTTGAAAAATCAACCGCAGTCCTGATCTTAATATCTTTGAAAAGCTCTCCGGATATTTCTTTGGCATCCAAAATTCGACCCACAGGTAAGCCCTTGGGGAAAACGCCTCCAAGCCCGGAAGTAACAACGATATCCCCCACAGCAATATCGTTGGATTTTGCCACATAATCAAGCCTGCATATTTCGCTCATTAACCCTTTAAGCATGCCTCTTTCACGAGATCGTTGAACAAGGCAGTCGACAGCACTGTTTTGATCAATAATCAACAGCACCTTGGCGTAATTTGATGAGACAGACACTACTCTGCCTACCACGCCAAAGGCATTCACCACCGGCATATCTACTCTTAACCCTGCCCATTTTCCTTTATCGATAATAACGGACTTAAACCATCCGGTAGGGTCCAGTCCTATAACCTGGGCAGCCAAAACCGGCCGGTTGATCGTTTGCTTGAATTGGATAAGTTCCTCGAGGCTTTTCTGGGTGGCTAACATTTCCCGGTAGCGGCTATTCGCCATCTTGAGCTCATGAATTTCATTTTTTAGCTGCGTGTTTTCATGATGAACGTCTACCAACCGGAAATAGTTTAACCACAATTCCTCCGTGGTTTTTGTAGCTTGTTTGATTAGCTTTTGAAAGGGAGCAGTAATTTCTATGACAAACTGTTCAGCAGGATTCCACGTGGGTCCCTGGTCAGAATTGGACGAAAGCAAGAACAAAACAGAGCCGATAATAAAAACCCATAGCCAGATTGTGCGAAAGCCTGTTACACCTTTCAATGCTTGCCCTTAGCTCCGCTTTAGTTTGCAATTATGGTGCGCCCTTGTACACAAGAGCCCAATGCGTGCAGGTTGTAGATTTGATATCCGTGGTTAAAAGAAAACACTGGATACTATGGCTACTACTTGACCGTAACCTGTTTCAGGATTTCTATATTGTCTAAGGTCATTCCAGAACCAAGGACTACCGTGGAAAGAGGATCTTCCGTGATAGTTATGGGAAGCTTCGTTTCCTCTCTCAGCAGGACATCCAAATTCTTGAGTAATGAGCCTCCTCCGGTCAAAACTATTCCCTTGTCCACAATATCAGCTGCAAGTTCCGGGGGTGTTTGTTCAAGGGCAATGCGTACGGTCTCAATAATAGTCTCTACCTGCTCTGAAATGGCTTTCCTTACCTCATCTGAGTCTATAGTCAAAATCTTGGGAATCCCGGTCACCAAATCCCGACCTCTCACTTCAATTGTATCAATCTGATCACTGGGAAATGCGTTACCAATAGTTGTCTTTATGATCTCTGCTGTCCTGATGCCTATTAACAGGTTGTATTTTCTTTTTATGTGTTGAAGAATGGCTTCATCCATTTTATCACCGCCAACCCTGACTGACTTGCTATAGACGATTCCTGCGAGTGAAATGACTGCAACTTCCGTGGTGCCGCCGCCAATGTCTACGACCATGTTGCTCGTCGGTTCAGTAATGGGGAGTCCTGCACCTATGGCAGCCGCCATAGGCTCCTCGATAAGGAACACTTCCCTGGCTCCGGCGGATTCTGCAGATTCGCGAACAGCCCTTTTTTCAACCTGAGTAATCCCGCTAGGCACACAGATCACGATACGGGGCCTTATGAGCGATCTTCTATGATGGACTATTCTTATGAAATGACGAAGCATTGCTTCAGTGATCTCAAAATCCGCGATCACGCCGTCTTTCATTGGGCGAATAGCCGTAATATCACCTGGGGTCCGCCCAAGCATCATTTTGGCTTCCTGGCCCACTGCCAGAACCTTGTTGACTCCCCTGCCGTCTTTTCTGACAGCCACGACAGACGGCTCGCTCAACACAATCCCTTTGCCTTTCATATAAACGAGGGTGTTAGCCGTCCCGAGATCGATGGCTAAATCATTAGAGAATAACCCAAATATGGGGTCCAGAAGCATTATTGCCTCCTTTCGGCGAAATCTTTATTTCCCAGCTTATATTTAACTATACATTAATTATACCATATTATTTGAATTATCAATTATAAAATAAACAAAATGAATTTTTCTTGACAAAAAATTAAATCCATGTTTTTATAAAAAATTGTTGTAATTCACACAGAAGGATCTAACATTATTATGAAAAGAACTTATCAGCCCAGCAATATCAAAAGGGCAAGGACACACGGCTTCAGGGCAAGAATGCGTACAAAGGGTGGCATAAATGTCTTGAAACGAAGACGATTAAAGGGACGGAAACGATTAGCCGTATAGACACCACCCTTTAATTCCAAACAGGTTACATTAGCCTAATGGGGTCTTTTTCGTTTCCAAAAAAAATAAAAATATTGAATCGAACTGACTATGTCAACGCAAATAGATCAGGGAGACGCATTCATTCAAGACACTTTACTGTCATTCTCAAACATAATGGGTTCGGCATTACGAGATTGGGGGTCACTGTAAGTAAGAAGACAGGAAACGCGGTCAAGAGGAATAGGGTCAAACGCCTTATCAGAGAACTTTTCAGGCTTAATAAGTCCCGTTTCCCCCAAGGATATGATATTGTCATTGCAGCAAAAAAGGGTGCCAGCTATTTGGATCTCCAGAAAATCAAAGAGGAAATCGGGGAAATTATTTTTGACAAAAAGCCCTTTATATAAGCTCAGATATATACCTATAGCCTTAATTGTTATATATCAACGATTTATTTCATCTCTCTGGCCTCCTTCCTGTCGTTTTTATCCTACATGCTCGAACTATGCCCGCCAAGCTATCAGTAAATATGGAATTTTGAAAGGGGGAGGTCTGTCGTTAATCAGAATCTCCAAATGTCACCCCTTTCATCCAGGGGGATATGATCCCCTTGTCTGATGGATTGTGCTCTGGGTGATTATCATTATTCCTATGGCGCCAACACCCACTAATTTTGTATTGAATACGAAAAAAAATATAAAACGTAGGATTCTGAGGGATCCTATAAAAAGGTAGTTCAGATGGAAAAGAGAACAATACTGGCCTTTGCTTTGTCTTTCCTGGTGCTTATTCTGTGGTCATTCCTTTTCAACCCGAGCAAAGACCAGGTTTCAAAAAAAAGTGAAACCCCTGAAACAGTTGCACAGAAAACGGTATCGCAGTCTCCGGAAACTGCGAGCGCACCACATGCTGCGATTTCTAAAGCGCCAGAGGAAACAAAAATTAAGCTGAACCCGGAGACTGACGAAAAAGAGGTTGTGGTCGACACACCTTTATACAGGGCCGTCTTTACCAATGCAGGCCCCACCATTAAAAGCTTTAAACTGAAAGAATACCGTGAGACTGTAGCACCTGATTCACCACCAATCGAGCTTATCAATCTTTATAAAAAAACTTCCGATTTTTTGGTTATCAGCTTTGATGGTGTGTCTGTTGATCGAAACAAAAAGCCCATCTACCAGGTGGAGCAACAGAAAATACGGCTTGAGCCAGGCTCTTCGCCTAAAAATTTAATTTTCCGGACCACCACACCCAGTGGGATTTCAATTAGCCAGAATTTTCACTTTTATCCGAATCAATACAGGATCGATCTCCATGTCGATGTGATCAATCAATCTGGAGAAATAGTCACCGGCGCCTTTGTCGCTGATATAAAGGCATTACCGCCCAAGGGTAAAAAGAGCTATTATTCTTACGTTGGTCTTGTATTGCTTCTGGACGACAAACTGAAACAGATTAAAACCAAAAAGATATCTGAAGAAAAAGTTCTATCAGGCCAGATTGATTGGATGGCCTATGAGGACAGTTTCTTCATTTCGGCCGTAATCCCGGATCCACCTTCAAAGGGTAGTTTCAAAGGCCGTCTATTGCCATCGGGAGTGTTAGAAGGGACCTACCTGCCATCATCCATTTCACTGAAACCTACCGAGCAAATTTCTTCCAGCTATACACTGTACCTCGGCCCCAGAGACATGGGGATTCTGAAGCAGCTTGGAAAAAATTTAGACAAGGCCGTTAATTTTGGCTGGACGGACATAATTGCAAAACCACTGCTATATACTTTGCGTTTTTTTAATCATTATATAAATAACTTTGGCGTATCCATCATCCTGCTCACAATCCTGATCAAGATCCTGTTCTGGCCCCTTACCCACAAAAGCTACAAGTCAATGAAAGAAATGCAGAAACTCCAGCCCAGAATGGCCAAGATCAGAGAAAAATATAAAAACAACAAGGCACAATTGAACAAAGAAATGATGGGCCTGTACAAAACTTACAAGGTGAACCCCATGGGCGGATGCTTGCCCATGATAGTTCAGCTTCCAGTATTCTTTGCTCTTTATAGAATTCTGGGAAGCGCCATTGAACTGAGACAAGCGCCTTTCATGTTCTGGATAAATGATCTTTCAGCCCCTGATCGGCTATTCAACTTCTCGTTTAGTATCCCATTTATGAAACCGCCTTACGGAATACCAGTGCTCACCCTGTTGATGGGCGCTTCCATGTTTCTTCAGCAGAAAATGACCCCGACACCCGGGGATCCGACTCAGGCCAAGCTCATGATGTTCTTACCACTTATCTTTACATTTATGTTTATCAACTTCTCGTCTGGCCTTGTGCTTTACTGGTTAGTCAACAACCTTCTCTCAATAGGCCAGCAGTACCGTATTTATAAGAGTTAAGCTTAGCATTTGGAGGTTACAATCATGCAAACTTTTGAATTTGAAGGAAAAACCACCGAGGAAGCGATTGAAAATGCCTGTCGCCAACTCAAGCTCACCAAAGACGAGATCGATGTCGAAGTCATTGAACCCGGATCCGCGGGGATTTTTGGATTAGTGGGTGGCAGGAAGGCTAAAGTCAAAGTCACAACTACAGGTGAAGAACCGGAACCTGCCGAGGAGACAAACGGGGTCGCCATTGCTAAAGACGCACTGGAAAATATTTTGACTCTGATCCCAATGGAAGGAACCACAGTAAGCGCAGCACAAAATGATGGCATAATTGCCCTTAACATTGAAGGAGATACATCGGGGCTTCTAATAGGACGAAAGGGGAGAACCTTGGACGCCCTGCAGTTTATCGTGAACAAGATCGTCAATAAGGCCCTGGAAAAACGAACCCAGGTGGTTGTTGATTCTGAAAATTATCGTCAGCGAAGACGAGAGTCTTTGATACAGATGGCCCTGAGAATGGGCGAAAAAGCCAAAAATATCGGAAAACCTGTAGTCACGAATCTTTTAAATCCCCATGATCGGAGAATAGTTCACATGGCCCTGAGGGACGATGAGTCATTGGACACAAAAAGCCGGGGAGATGGTATTTTAAAAAAGATCCTCATCATACCTGAAAGATAACCGTTATCTTCTGTTGAAAGTTGGCAGTTGGCAGAAAAGATGGCCGAATACGGAAAGATAGGTGGCTGTGATCTGCCCCATAGAAGGTGGCTATTCCGCGAGGCACTATATTCACGTTTATGGGGTTTAATGTCAAATTACAAAGCTCAAATGCCAAATGAATGTCAAGGCTCAAAGCCCCAATCTTGATGTCAGCTCAACTCCTTCTGTATTGCAAGCGCTTCGTTACTCGTTTGTCTTCGCTTTATTTAAATCGCTTTGTCACACTTTGCTTACCCGAATGAGAGTTTAGTCATTTAAGCATTTGGTTTTGAATTGTCATTTGGATTTTGTCATTTGAAATTCTTTGAAAAAACCAGGTAAAGTCCGGGCAAAGGCAATGGCCTCTGAGAACGCCCACAGGCGTGGTTCACAAAGATGAAATAGATTCAGCTTGACGTAACGGGCTATGGGAAACGGACAACGGACAACGGTTAACGGACAACGGTTAATGGACAACGATACCATCGCCGCCATTGCCACACCCATCGGCCAGGCCGGAATCGGTATTATTCGTATCAGCGGCCCCTTGTCTGCTGAAATCGCTGAAAAAACCTTTAGGCCGAAAAAACCCGTTCAAAGTTTTAGTAGTCATCACCTTTCCCTGGGGAACTTCCTGGATCCATCCACCGGTGACATGGTCGATGAAGTTCTGCTCTCCTTTATGAAGGCCCCTCACTCCTATACCCGGGAAGACATCGTTGAAATCAATTCCCACAGCGGCTATCTCCTCCTTTCAAGGGCCCTCCAAATTATTTTAGACCAGGGCGCAAGACTTGCCAGACCCGGAGAATTTACATTGAGGGCCTTCTTTAATGGCAGAATCGATTTGACCCAGGCTGAAGCTGTGATCGATTTAATCAATGCCAAATCGGACAGGGGCCTGCATTTAGCATCTCAGCAGATCCAGGGGACCTTCAGGAATGAAATCGAGGGACTGCGGCAAAAGGCAATCGATTTTCTTGCACACGCGGAAGTGGCGATCGATTTCCCAGACGAGGAATCCGAAATCATATCCAGGGAAAAGACCTCAAAGCGGATTGGAAAGGAAATTGTCAAACCCATCGAAGACTTGATTGAGGCCCAGGCAACAAAAAGACTCTGGGTAGATGGCATCAACACCGTGATTGTAGGGCGTGTTAATGCAGGAAAATCAAGCATTCTGAATAGGCTTCTAAACGAACAACGGGCGATCGTAACAGCGATTCCAGGGACGACAAGGGACATCATTGAATCAACCATCACAATTGAGGGGTTGCCGCTCCGCCTTATGGATACTGCCGGATTCAGGAATGTAAATAATGAGGTGGAAAAGATCGGAATCCACTTTACCGAGCAAAAACTGGCAGAAGCTGACTTCTTACTTGTGGTCATTGATCAGAGCAGGCCGCTAAACCATAATGATCACAATATCATTGCTCAATCCCGGGGAAAAAATGCCCTGATTGTTATCAATAAAATTGATCTCCCATCCAGACTCAGTAAGGAAGCCGAACATGATGCATTTTCTGGACTTCCCATCGTCAAAATATCTGCGCTCACAGGTCAAGGCCTTGACCATCTGAGAAAAGGCATTTCGCGCTGCTTACTAAAAGGGGATATAGATGTGACATCCCCTGATGTGGCCCCGAACTTGAGACACAGGCAGGCCCTGATAGATGCAGCTCAATTTTTCAAAAGCGCCGGCCGAAAAGCAAAAAAAGACGCTCCCATGGAAATTGTTGCTTTTGAACTAAAGAGCGGGCTGGATGCCTTGGGGGAAATCATAGGAGAGACTACCACTGAAGAAGTCCTGGACAGCATATTCAGCCAATTTTGTTTGGGAAAATAAACACTAATATCAGAGGAAATTTTTTAGGGTATAATAGATCAATTTCTGATACTCGATAATCACCTCATTGACGTATTTACCCTTCTTCCACCAGTTATCCGGCCTGAAATCCGTATACTGGGAAGGCATCATTATAATTACCATATCGTCTTTCTCAAACACTTTTTTAAAAGTCAACCAGGTGCGTCTTGTATGGGGTGGAGATGTGACAACAATCAGGGAATGATAACCTTCTTTTTGTGCGATTCCTCTAATTACCCTGACTTCTTCAAAGGTACTGCCCACAAAACTATCACTTACAAGGCAGTCAGACCTGGCTACTCCCAATCCCTGAAGCATCATGATCAAAAGGTCTCTCGTTTCAGGATAGTGGACACCTCTCCGCTTTAAAACCTCAATTCCATCGGGTAGCTCTTCCCTCCCGACAAAAATACGCTGAGCCATACCTTTCTCGTAAAGATCCGCAGCCGCAAGGCCCCGTTCCACGGGCTTTCCCATCATGCAAACAATAAGATCAGCTTTCTTGAGAGGATTCTGAACAACGAGATACTTTCCAAGGCTGGTCAGGATCGGACCACGATAGTAGGAAACCAGGATGTAGGCAATGAACACAAGGAAAATGACCCACTTAAGAAGCGTCGGCTTAGTGAACCTTTTCCCTTGCGGTTCTATTGGCCTGTTTTCTACATAAGTGTCTGTTTGCCCCGTGTCTTCCAACTCATTCTCTTCGGCTCCAGTTGCGCGATCCTGCTCTCCGA
>MVDB01000085.1 GCA_002050025.1 Desulfobacteraceae bacterium 4484_190.2 | reverse complement strand
AAGGACCTTTAGCCCTTCAGCAATAACCTCCGGTCCTGTCCCATCTCCTGGGATAACACCAATCTGATATGTTTTACTCATACTGCACCTCTTTTGGCGATATGCGCCATCAACCCACCATCATCTATAAGCTCTTGCATAAAGGGCGGAATAGGATTGGCCCTAAAGGTTTGTCCTGTGGTTTCATTTTTGATCTCACCTTTTTCCAGGTCCACTTCAAGCTTGTGACCATCCTGAATACCGTCGACGGCTTCATTGCTTTCTATTATGGGGAGGCCCATATTGAACGCATTGCGATAAAATATCCTGGCATAACTTCTGGCAATGACACAAAATATACCTTTTGCTTTTATGGCGATGGGGGCATGTTCTCTGGAAGAACCGCACCCAAAATTTGTCTCAGCAACTATCATATCTCCCTCTCTGACCTCTTGGAGAAACTGAGGGTTTTCATTCTCCATGCAATGTTGCGCAAGCTCCCCTGGATCTGTTACATTTAAATAACGAGCAGGAATGATGGCATCTGTATCTATGTTAGCTCCAAACTTCCAAGCCCTCCCTTTATGTTTCATATTTAAAGTCTCCTTTATCCACAATGGTCTTTTGTTGACAGGACAATCTTCCTTCTTTTCCATTCATCATTCGATGTTGGACGTTCGATATTCGATGTTCATTTTTTTCAGTCCGGCCTATGCAAAAACAACTTAGCGTTTATGCCCCTTGGGGGAGAGGGCTAGGGTGAGGGGAAAATCGTCCCAAGTTCCTCCGGGCTGCCTATCCTCCCTAAAACGGCCGATGCGGCTGCGACCGCAGGATTAGAAAGATAGACCTCGCTTTCCGGATGCCCCATCCTTCCAACAAAGTTTCTGTTTGTGGTGGCTATGGCCTTTTCACCTTTTGCCAGGACACCCATATATCCCCCCAGGCAGGGACCGCAGGTAGGGGGGCTGATTACTGCACCGGCGTCAAGAAAGATGTCGAACAGGCCCTCTTTCATTGCTTGCCTATAAATCATTTGTGTAGCTGGAATTATAATCAGCTTTACATTGGATGAGGTTTTGTGACCCTTCAATACCCGGGCAGCCGTCCTTAGATCATCCAGCCTGCCATTGGTACATGAACCAATCACAGCCTGATCGACAAAGACTGTCCCTACATCACTTATTCCTTTGGTATTGCTGGGGAGATGTGGAAAGGCTACCTGCGGCTCAATTTTTGAGGCATCAAACTCTTTTATATCCTTATATTGAGCACCCTTATCACTCTCATAAAAACGATATTTACGTTTAGCCCTCCCGTTTACGTACTGCTCGGTTATGTCGTCCGGGTAAAAAATCCCATTTTTAGCTCGTAAACTCCATTGAGGCATACAAGGCCCCATCCACCCCCATTTTACCTATAGTGTAAAGCACAATGTCTTTTCCACCTACCCAGGGGTTGAGTCTTCCACTGTAAACAAGTTTGATGGTCTCCGGCACCTTGAACCAGAGTTCGCCAGTAATCATGACGGCAGCCAGATCAGTGCTTCCCACACCGGTGGAGAAGGCCCCAAGAGCACCGTATGTGCATGTGTGACTGTCTGCACCCACGACTAAATCACCTGGGACTACTATTCCCTGCTCCGGGAGAAGTGCGTGCTCGATGCCTGCCTGGCCCACTTCATAGTATTCAGTAATCTCCTGTTCCAGGGCAAATTCCCTCATGAGTTTGCAGTTTTCTGCCGATTTTATGTCTTTGTTTGGGGCAAAGTGGTCAGGAATCAAGACCAGTCTGTCTTTATCGAATACTTTTTTTGCGCCGGCTTCTCTAAATTTTTCAATGGATATGGGCGCTGTAATATCGTTTCCGAGTGCTATGTCCACCTTTGCGTTAATCAGTTGACCCGGATGAACCTCCTCAAGACCGGCATGATCGGCCAAGATCTTTTGTGTTATTGTCATTTCCATACGTATTAGGGCTCCTTATTCTAATAGTAATTGCTCATAAGCCTGTATGCCCATTCAGGGATAATCGGGTTTTCAACTCGATCTCTGGGGTAGTAAGGCTTTATATCCAAGACAGGTGTTCCGTCAATTGCATCAAGGCCCTGAACTTTGAGGGCATTATTTTCTACCTTAATAATTTTTACTGCGGTTACTCCAACTGGGTTTGGCCTTCTTTTTGCCCTTTGCGAGAATATTCCCACAAACGGCATGTCATCTCTTCCCTGGGGGCGTCTTGTCATCTTTACCCTGTTCTTATCTGTTGCCAGATGCATGAAATAGATGATTACAGCATGTGAGAAATCTTTGAGCCCTATAAGTGCATCAGCGTACTTTTTATCAAGCACAATTTCAGAAACAACTTCTCCCCAGTTTTCATCAACAGGTTCCTTTACCGGTGAAACCACACTGCCAATAACTTCTATTTCAATTTCCATTCATATCCATCCACGAATAATTTTGTCTAAATTGCCAGACAATCCTTAACCTTTTCATCGCTGTTCAATTCGTCAACCATTCCCTGATACAGGATACGTCCCTTGTCAATGATGTATCCTCTGCTGCTCAGTTTGAATGCAAAGGTGGTATTTTGTTCACAGATCAAGATGGATAAGCCTTTATTTTTAAGGGCCAGCAGCCTTTCACGCAAATCTCCAACTATCAACGGCGAAAGGCCCTCGCTCGGCTCATCCAAAAGCAATAGATCGGAGTTTCCGACAATGGCCCTTGCAATTGACAGAATTTGTTGCTCCCCTCCGCTGAGCTGGTTGCCAAAACGGTTTTCAAGTTTGACCAACATGGGGAAAAACTCAAAGACCTCCCGAATTGTCCATTGCTCGGAGTTGGAGCCAGATGTGCCGGGCTTTTGAGCAATCTCGAGGTTTTGTCGCACTGTCAGGTCTGGAAATATTCTTCGGTCAGCCGGAACGTAGCCTATTCCTCTGCGTGCAAGTTGATACGGTCTTTTGCCAGCCACCTCCTCGCCCTTAAAATTGATGCTGCCTGTGTGCGGAGGTGTCAGTCCCATAATGGTTCTGAGTAATGTCGTCTTTCCCACACCGTTCCTTCCCAGAACACAGACAATCTCTTTTTCATTTACCTCAAATGAAAGATCGAAAAGAATATGGCTTAGGCCATAATAGGTATTAAGTTTATTGGCCTTTAACATCATTATTCTTCTCCCAGATATATCTTTCTGACTTCCTGATTACTACGAATGTTTTCCGGTGTTCCATGGGCGAACACCTGGCCCTGGTGCATGACCACTACATTGCGAGCCACGCTAAAGGCCACTTTCATGTCATGCTCTACAAACATAATCGTAATCCCCATTTCTCGTGATATCTTTTCTATTAAATCCGTCACCAGATTCGTTTCCCATGAAGACATACCTGAAGTAGGTTCGTCTAAGAGCAAAAGTTTTGGCTTACAGGCAAGAGTAATGCCGATCTCCAGTGTTCGCTGATCCCCGTGAGATAAGAGCCCTGCTAACGTATTTGCCTTTTCTTTTAATCCCACTGTCTCCAGTATCTCTTCCACTGAACCTCGATTTAGTTTCCGAAACCCGGAAACAGTGTTAAAGCTTTTGCCACGTATGATAAGGTAGGCAATCTGCACATTCTCAAAAGTAGTGAGGGTAGGGAAGATATTGGTGATCTGAAAAGATCGCGCAATACCTGATCGGGCGATTTTGTGGCTTGGAGAACCGCCGATCTCTTGACCGTTAAAAGAAATCGTCCCCTGATCCGGAGAGTAGTATCCTGTTATTACGTTAAAAAGGGTCGTTTTGCCTGCCCCGTTAGGCCCGATTACTGCGGTCAGGTCTCCCTTTTTGACAGTCAAATTTACCCCGTCAACAGCGTGGACATTGCCAAAAGAAAGCTTTAAATCCTTTATTTCGAGAAGGTTATTGTTATCTGCCATCATCTCTCTCGCGCTAAAAACGGTGCAAGTTTCTCTTCCACATACCCCCATATCCCCTTGGGGAAAAACATGACCAGTATGAGGATAGTCGCGCCCAGAAAAAACAACCAGTAGGTCGTAATCTTGCCTATTACCATTTCCATGATCACAAAGAGCACCGCCCCCACAAGGGCGCCCCAAAAGGTGTTAATACCTCCGAGAATTACCATGAGTATGGGTTCTGCTGATTTACTCCAGTTAACAAGCAACGGATAGGCCATATGATCGTAGCCCACATACAGCCCGCCTGCGATACCGGCAAACATTGCCGCAAAAACAAAAGCAATGAGCTTCTGCCACCAGACATAAGCTCCTAAAAAAACAGTCCTTTCCTGGTTGTCGCGAAGGGCCCTAAGTGTATATCCAAAGGGGGAGTTTAATATCACTCTAATAGCAAAAAAACACAGGCCCACGACAGCCAGAACAAAATAGTAATAGTGCTGTGGGTCGGTCATCCAGGGTGAAACAGTCAAACCATGAATTCCGTTATCGCCGCCAGTAAAGGCATACCACTGATAAACAAGTACGAAGAGTAGTTGCGAGATGGCCATGGTCAATATGGCAAAATAGAGCTTTGCAGCTCGCAGACAGATCGCCCCCACAATAAACCCAAAGACTCCGGTAAGAACTGTGCCGGTCAGTATTGCAGGCACGAGAGACATTCCAGTGTCCCTGAGCAGGATGGCTACAGCGTAAGCCCCAAACCCATAAAAAGCTGCATGGCCAAATGAGATCATACCACCATACCCCATAATTAGATTAAGGCTCTGGGCAAACAGGCCTAAAATGGCCATTTCAATGATTATGCGAAGGTAAAAATTCGGCAGGATCTGACCCAGCAGAAATAGAAAGACCAAAAACAATAGGGGCAGGAAAGTACCGATTCTATTAGACTTCATCTCCACATCAAACCTCTCTACTTAATGGGTCTGCCAAAAAGACCCCATGGCCTGACCACAAGAACTACGGCCATTACAATGAATGTAAAGGCTATGGCAATGCCTGCAATCCATAATAACCCAAAGGAATTTCCAAGACCAACCAGTATGGAGGCGAGAAAGGCGCCTCCTATGCTCCCCATGCCGCCGATGACCACAACCGCAAATGCGTCGAGAAGTACGCTGGAGTCCATACCCTGGGAAACCGTTGTGAGCGGAGCGATTAGAACCCCTGCCAGGCCGGCCATCCATGCGCCCAGGGAAAAGATGAACGTATAAATAAACTTGAGATTTATCCCCAGAGCTTCTGTCATTTCAGGGTCAAACGCTCCGGCGCGAATGATGTGACCTAATTTAGTTTTGTTCAAGAACAGCCAGAGTCCAGCCATGGTCAAAAAGCCTATCAATATCAGAACCAGGCTATAGACCGAAAATGTCGCCCCTAATATGGCAATTCGCCCACTCAGAATGTCGGGGAGCAGGACCATCTTGGGGTCAGGGCCCCAAAGAAACTTGGTGGCGTCAACAATCACAAGAACCAGAGCGTAGGTCACCAAAAGTTGCATAAGATGTTCCCGGTTGTACATGGGTCTTAGTAGAAATACCTCAATCAGAGCACCTAAAACGGCTACAGCGATTGGGGCTATAAGGAGGGCCATCCAGTATGTATTTGGGGCATTGCCAAACAGCGCCATCACACTGTAGGAAATATAGGCAGCCAGCATGTAGATCGCGCCATGGGAGAAATTGATTATTCGGAGAACGCCAAATACAAGGGTCAGCCCTGCAGCTACCATAAAAAGGAGCATGCCGCTTGTGAGGCCACCTACTATGATGTCGAGAATGTCACTGAATTCCAAGTTGCTATCCTCCGCTACAGCAATTTAAATTGTGGGACCTCACAACTTTAGGTTGGGTTGAGTGCAGCAATCAGCGTGTCTGGGTGCCAGACGGACCAATCGCAATTTTACTGTTGTTTTGAGATGTAGCAGGGAAAAATCCCACTTTGAAAAGGGGGACTTCAAAGACTCCCGCTTTTTTTACTAACTCTTACCCATATCTCCCCTCCCTAACCCTCTTCCACATCAGGTGGAGAGAAGGCAGGGTAAGCTTCGCGTTACTGTTTGGAATAGATTGCCTTTACTTCGTCTACACTCAACCAGACATTTTCTGCCGCAATAGCAGTGGCAGGATCAAGAACGGCAAAACCGTATTTTTCGTTGTATACCAGCGGACCCATAGTAGTCGCGCAGTTCAACTGCCCGTCAACTGCGCGAATGTATTGATCTCCGCGAGGACCACTAAATTTAAGACCCCTGAGGGCATCTGCGACTTTTGTGGAGTCAAAGCTGCCTGCCTTTTTTACGGCCGCTGCCCATGCGATCACAGAATCATAAGCGCAAAAGGAGAAACCACCGGGATACATATTGAATTTCTTGTAGTACTTGTCAGTGAACTCCTTGCCGGCCGCTTCCTTGGCTGAATAATAGTTAAAGGCTCCTCGTGAGAAACCATGGAGACCTTGCGGGAATTTTTTTCCAAGTGCAATGCATGTATCTTCTGCAATCATTCCAAAGGCCTTCATCTTGTCAAACAGCCCTGCTTGTCCCGCTTGAAGGATAAAGGCATTCAGACTGGATCCCCACGTTCCAATAAAGAGAACCTCCGGTCTGGAGGCCTTGAGAACCGGAACGTAAGAGGTGAAGGTTGTCTCTCCGAGTTTGTGCCACAGTTCTTTCTTGAACTTCAGGTTAATGCCTCTGGCGGCAAGCTTTTGCTTAAATGCTTTTAGAGTCATCCTTGACCATTCGTAGTCAGGACCAATCCAGGAATATGTCCGCCACGGCTGTTTTGCTGCCCAGGCAACCCAGGCATTTGCTTCCATTGATGAATTTGATTCAAACAGGCAGACATAGTGGTGCCCTTTCTTCCATACAATAGATGAACTGTTACCCACGGAAACAAGATAGGGAACCTTCAGTTCCTTGGCCACGGCCGATGCCCCAAGCACACAGGAACTGGCTCCCCCGCCAAAAATCGCCTTGACCTTTTCCTGCTCAATCATTTCGCGGGCAAGTCTGGCGTGCAATTCCGGCCTGTTGCCGCCGTCCCGGCTATCCATCTCTATTTTATTTCCTAATATTCCCCCTGTCGCGTTGATCTCCTCAATCGCAAGAACTGCTGCCTGCTCGGCGTCTTTGGTCATCTTAAAGGCTGGCCCTGTAAAGGCGCCAACAAAACCAATCTTTACCGTCTCCCCGGCCAATGCCAGACCGGAACAAAGAGTCAGCAGACCAAAAACCAATAGAATTGTTAATGTGAAAATCGTGTTCTTTCTCATCATACTCTCCTCCTTTTCGGTTAGTGTTTATAAAAATACTTACTCCAATTTTGATATAGCCGCAAAAAGGCACAAAAAGCACAATTTATATTGATTAATATCGATTGGTTATGAGCATTAGTAGTAGCTCAATAAGAGTTCGTGCATTCCGACTGCTTCCCCCTTTTGCAAAGGGGGATTGAGGGGGATTTTTCTGATATAGCCCGGACTTTTTGAGAACTTACCATTAGTAAATTAATCCGCTGCCAAAAGTTCTGCCACCTTTTCCACAGCATCACCAGCGTTTTGCCCATACGCATCGGCTCCTATCTCGTCCGCAAATTCCTTTGTTATGGGTGCGCCGCCTATAATAATTCTTGTGTTCAGGCCTGCTGACTTAAATGCCCCAATTACCCTTTTCATCTCTATCATGGTGGTGGTCAAAAGGGCAGAAAGGCCCACTATTTCAGGGTCATTTTCTCTTGCGGCCTCTACGAACTTGTCTGAAGGCACATTGGTGCCGAGATCAATTATGTCCAAGCCAGCGCCTTCAAGCATAATGCCTACCAGATTCTTTCCTATATCATGGAGGTCTCCCTTGACCGTCCCTAATACGATTTTTCCACGGTGTTTGATATCACCCTGGGTCATTAGAGGTCGAAGTATATCCATTGATTCATGAAGCGCTCTCGCTGATATCAATACCTCCGGAATAAAGATTTCATCAGCCTTGAATTTTACACCAACTCTACTTAAACCAGCGAGTAGGCCATTTTCAAGGATCTCACCAGGGGTAAGGCCTTGAGCTATTGCTTCTTTTACATCCCCGGTGACGCCTGAGATCGATTGGGCATCACAGGAATCAAGTTTGTCAGCTATCTCTTTTAAGATATCACTCATTGTTACATACCCCCGAATCATGTGGTGATTCTATCTACAGTTCATATTCATCGCGCAAGGCCTTGATCGCGTTAATCTTGTCCGCAATATCTGAAGCATTGTCCTGAGATTCCGCCTGAACCGATATGAGGGTAATAGACGGATAAACACCTTCTTCCTTGATCAGGAAGTCTAATGCCTGCTTTAAAAAACCAATTATCCTCCCAGTATCCCAGGAATTTAATGCTCGACCGGAAATAGAAGCAGGAAAAGGAAAACCAGGCAACCTGTACTGCATGGCCGTTTTTATTTCATCCACGGATTCTCCGACGCCAAAGAAGGCGCGGTAAAGGGATGCGCCACCCTTTTGACTCTCACGATTATTGGCTTTGCCCATGAAGGCCGCGAGACTGTTAGGGGCGTTTTCAGGTCCTAAACGGCGCTGAACCTCCAGGTCGTATGGGGCAATAAGGCTGTGGTATGTATCCGGCCTGATCATATCCGGAGTTAAGAAGATTTCATTAAGAATTGGATTTCGCAGTCCCGTGGACAAAACATTTTTTCCAAAGTAGACCGAAAGATCAGTGCAGCGCTCCATGTAGGCCTTGAAAAAATCCGGATTCATAATAGTATCCACTCGGACTTAATAGGCACTTCAACAAAACCCGGGAAATTATTCTCAACGAACTCCCATGTTACCCTAAGCTCGGGGCCACACCCGTAAAGGATATACCCATTGACCGTCAAACAGTAATCAACTTCGAATTCCTCGATGAATTTTATATTACCCTGGGCGCACAAATCGGGTTTTGTCAAAAAGTCTTCAACACTGATCCCATAGTACTGGCAGATAAACGTATTTGAATTGGCCACCATGATCGGCAGCTTATCAGGCTTCTTGCCGCCAATGGTGGCGGCCACTCTTTCCCGTGGAGTCATTTTGTTGGCCATTGCTTTCCCTATATCCTCCGTCCCGTAAAGGGGAAATTATTTGGACATCAGTAGAGTTCCCTACCTGGCACTCAGCCTTTAGTAACCACGGCGTCAATAAGAGGTTAACCATTAAGCCAAGTGCCAAGTAGAGCTAAGGAGGGTACACTATGAAAATAGCGTATTTAGTATAGTGGTATACTTTTATATGTTTGTCAAGTGTTTTTTTAGGGGAGGAGGAAAAAATCTCTCATTTTTAGTTAGCCTCCCCTTTTGTAAGAGGGATATTTTTATCTCCACTTTGGCTTGGACTTTGACGGGTCCCTGTAAAAGAGGCATAGGTTCTTTACTACTTAACAAAAATCCGATAAATTAGAGTCATTCTTAGACACCTGGGTAGAGTTCAATTTTGCCAGAGAACGAATTAAAAGCCTGAGGAGACCTTCAGGGTAGTCATCACAGGAGGAAAATGATGTTGACAAAAAAACAGATGGATAAGTACTCGGATGTCCTTTTGTGGGCATTAAAAACCGCAAGGAAAGGAAAATTCAAAAAGAACGAGATCATCTTAATCCGCTTCGATCTGGCGGCATTAAAGATGTGCGAAATTCTTCAGGGGAAGCTCCTGGAAATGGGAATGAACCCGGTATTGCGCCTGGGACTGACTCATAAAATGGAACATAATTTTTATGCAAAAGCCAATAGAAAACAGCTTGTTTTCCTGGGTCCAGGTGAAAAAGAACTCTGTGAGGATATTAACGGCAGTATTTACCTTCATGCCCCGGAATCGCTTACTCATCTTAGAGATATAGATCCAAAGAAAACATCTACGGGTGGACCCTTTGTACCCTGCCCACAGAAGAATTGGCAAGGCAGGCAAAAATCTCCCTGAGGCAGTACACCAACCAGATCATCAGGGCCTGTTACTTAGACAAACCCGATCCGGTTCATGCCTGGAAGACAATTTACAAAAATGCCATTGCCATAAAGAAATGGATAAACAGCATGGAGGTAGAATACTATCACATTAAATCAGAAAATACTGACTTGAATGCAGAAGATTACACCCGGAGAAAAGCGAAAGTGGATCGGGATATCCGGTCACAACATCCCGAGTTTTGAGATCTTTATTTCCCCTGACTGGAGGGGGACAGAAGGAACTTATTATGCCAACCAGCCATCATTTAGAAGCGGGAATTATGTAGAGGGCGTGCGGCTGGACTTCAAGAATGGTTCTGTTCTAAAAATAGAGGCAAAAAAGGGGAAAAATTTTGTAGTCAAACAGCTTGCTATGGACACGGGTGCCAGCAGGATAGGGGAGTTTTCCCTGACTGACAAAAGGTTTTCCCGCATAAACAGGTTTATGGCCAATACGCTTTATGACGAAAATTACGGTGGACGCCATGGCAATTGCCATTTGGCTGTGGGCGATTCTTATTCTGACACATATAATGGAAATCCCGCGGAGCTCACCAAAGAGATAAAAAGGAAATTAGGATTCAACGATTCATCACTCCATTGGGATCTCGTGAACACCGAAAAGAAAACGGTCACTGCTTATTTAAAAAGTGGCAAAAGCGTGCTGATTTACGAAAATGGGATGTTTAAGTTTTGATGGCCTATGCTATGGATACTTATCTGTGGGTCTGCCTGATTTTTTTTATGGCTGGCTTAACCAAGGGGCTCTCAGGTTTTGGCTCAGTTTTATTATCAATACCGCTCCTCGCCATTTTCCTCGATATAAAGACCGTTATCCCTCTCACTGCCCTTGTCGGGCTGTCCATGAGTCTGGTCCTATTGTTTCAATTAAGGCGCTATCTTGAGTGGAAAAAAATCTATCCACTCCTGATTGCAGCGATTCCTGGCATACCATTGGGGGTTGTTTTCTTGAAAAAACTCGACAAAGCAGTAGTTCTGTATGTCCTTGGCGTAGTACTTATTGTTTACTCTCTCTATAGTCTGTTGTGGAGGTCAACTGAAAAGCGGATTCATGGCTACTGGGCATACCCTCTCGGATTCTTGGCAGGATGCCTCGGCGGTGCATTTGGCGCAACGGGTCCAGCCGCAATCGTATACACGTCTCTTCAGACGTGGAGCAAGGATCAGATCAAAGTGACTCTTCAGGGATTTTTTGTGATATCGGGTCTCATTGTCGTTTTTTTCCAGGCTATTAATGGATTAATGACTTTTACGGTGTTCCTTTTTTATGGGATTTCATTGCCAATGCTAATCCTGGGAACTTATATAGGATCACTATTTTATGGCATGATCAGAGAGGAGACTTATAGAAGTGTCATGTTTGTGCTGCTTGGTTTTCTGGGTGCTTTCATGATCTATAGGGTATGATGGGGCAGGTAAGGAAGCCGAAATTTTGAAATGTTATTGTACGACCTTCTTTTAAGCGTAACTCTTGTACTTCATTTCCTGTGGATACGATTTCTGATATTCGGAGTTGTTTTCGCACTAACTGGATCAAAGATCGCGTGGCTTTGCCTTGAAGGACTATTTTTCCCCTTAATCGCGAAATGAGATTTCCTGTGTCTACTTATCAGTGAGCCAAATCACGTGAATAAGATGCCGAACTAATTCAAATAGCGGATCATTAGTGAAAACTTGCCCATTATACCGTTGGCCAGTGGCTATACAGAAAGCATCGGCGTAAGCAACTGCATAGTCTGACTTTATTTCTGCTGCTTCTTTGACTAACCTGGCATCTACAGGGATAATTTCTACAGGTAGTTGTTCTAAAAGAACAAGAGTCTCTTCAGCTTTGCGCTTGCCTACTCTTCTTTTGATGATGTAATAAAACTCACCCCAGTTTATAATATTTAGGATGGCCTTTTGCCCTGAGGTAGAAAGTTCGTAAAGTATTTGCTGTACCTTCTCCCATCCTGGCTCTTTATGAAACAGGCTTATCAAAGCAAAACTATCGAGGACAATTGTTTCTGTCATTCTCCAACTCTCTTCGGTGTTCTTTAATTAAATCTTCTGTAAGAGAAAAACTTCCCTCCAGGAATCCGCAAGCTGCTGAAATCGGATCATCTGGAGCTTTTTTGATCAAAATGTTTTCCGATACCTCTAAAATTTGGACATTTGAGCCGGGTTTAACGCCATATTTTTCTCTTATTCTTTTTGGAATTAAAATTTGCCCTTTGGGTGACATTCGTACAACTGCCATGAATTTTTCTCCTTTTTTTCAATATAGTCTAACTTTTGGCGGATGAGTTGTCAAGGAATATATTTGGGGATACTTTGTTCCCCTCAAATTTTGTTGCCCCTTTGAGAATCTACCTGTATTCTCAAAGGCCAAAATAACTGACGGAAAGGAGACACACATTTGCTTAAACACACCTTCATCCATATCCAGGGAATAGGTCTAAAAACAGAGCAAAATCTCTGGGAAAAAGGTATTTTAACCTGGCAGGATTTCCTCAAATACGGGGATCCCATATTTTCCCGTGCTCGGGACCAGTTCATCAGGGAGGAACTGGAGATCTCCTCAGAACACTGTAATGATATCCTTTTTTTTCGAGGCCGCCTTTCTTCAGGGGACATGTGGAGGATTTTTGATGTCTTTAAAGAAAAGGCTGTCTACCTGGATATCGAGACGAGCGGGGGTTACCAGGGGATGGATGAGATTACAGTTATTGGGCTCTACGATGGCTGTGATGTTCACACTTTTGTGAACGGAAGCAATTTAGATGAATTCGAAATTTCAATCTCCCAATACGATCTGGTTATTACCTTTAATGGTACCACCTTTGATCTGCCCTTTATTCGCAGGTGGTTCCCGAATATTTCTTTGCCCCCGGCCCACATTGACCTCAGGTTCTTGCTCAAAAAGTTGGGATACAGTGGTGGTCTCAAAAAAATTGAGAAAGACCTTGACATTGGGCGTGCCCCGGAAATCGATGGTATTGCTGGATACGATGCAGTATTACTCTGGAAGGCCTATCAGTGGGGGGACCAGGAGGCACTTGACCGGCTGATTCAATATAACACCGCAGACATAGTAAATTTAAAGCCTCTGATGGAGATGGGGTACCGGGAAATGAAGGCAAGGCTACTGTCTTTTAACAGATAAGGGAATCGATGCTCAATTCAAACTCACCAGAAAATCCCTGTACGCTCGCCTGGTCTCTTTGGCTTTTTCAAAATAGGGTATGTGGCCACATTGCTCCAAAATTACTGTGTGGCAATTTCTAAGCCCATCTTGGAATTTTTCTACGCAGGACACATGAACAATGCGATCATTGGCGCCCCAGATGATTAGAGTTTTGGCCTGGATCTTCGGCAGCCTGCTCTCAAGGAGATTCATGCCCCCTTCCACCATCTCTCTTAAGATTTTTTCGCGAAAGTCATAGCCGATGGCACCCTGTTGAGCAATATAGTCTTTTATCCTGCCGGGTAACCAGGGCGGACTATAGAATAGTAGCCTCATCAAATCATTAAACTCACCTGTCGTCCTGTAAAGAAAAGGCACTTTCCCTGATTTCCGGTACTGTCGCCAGAGGTCGCTGGGTATCCGCGATTCAACGCCCGCTGCATCTATAAGACAAAGGCTCTTTACTTTTTCAGGGTATTCGCTGGCATAGTAGGCAGAGATGTATCCACCCATGGAAATACCCACCACATGAAATCTTTTAAGCCCAATCGCCTCAATAAATCTGCTCAGCCGCCTTACCTGACTGGGGATATCAAACTTATCCGAGGTGATCCTGGAATTTTCGCCGAATCCAGGTAGATCAGGAACGATCAACCTGTAAGACTTGCTGAAAGCTGGTAAAAAAGTACCCCACCGATCCTTTTCAGCTCCAAAGCCGTGGACAAACAAGATTGTTTCACCTTCGCCCCCTTCAAGATAAACCCAATGATGATCATCCACCTGCACTTCACGCCTTTCAAGCCCTGCCCATAAGCGGAGGGCGTATTTTGTAGATTCCAGAATAAGGCCCGGAAACCAGTAATAGAACACACCACCTGATACAATTAAAACAAGGATGGCAA
This sequence comes from Desulfobacteraceae bacterium 4484_190.2, assembly GCA_002050025.1. GTDB lineage: Bacteria > Desulfobacterota > DSM-4660 > Desulfatiglandales > Desulfatiglandaceae > 4484-190-2. The sequence goes on along the minus strand of MVDB01000085.1, from coordinate 1,352 downwards.
TCAGAATACCCCTAATCAACCTGGCCATGGATTTCCTCCGTTTACGGGTTAATCTCAAACAAAAAGATTTCTGTGATCCTTGAAATAATCGCCTCTCCTCAATTTGCACCTTACACCAATTTTCTTTTGATAGTAAAGTTTCCAGCAATTTGAATTCATGGGTTATTTTCCGAAGCACCAGTGGGCCGTTGTTATTCGTTAACAGACAACGGTCAACTGACATCGCTTATCTTTGAAATAGCCGCATCCCGGTTAAATATGAACACAAAAACATTTAACTGGTCAAGAAAAGGCACTGACTAAATACTCTATGCTGCCTTTTTCAAAGAATTTGGAAGGGCAGACAAAATACACAAAAAATAGAAATATGTACAGTAATGATGTATAGTTTGACGTTGAGTTCCTCTCTTTAGTATATTATAATTAAAAATTAAGGAATCATTAGCAACATTCAAGGTAGAGTGTGCTGATGCTTTAAATAAGCCGGAGCTTTGGCGAGAATAGCAAGGGCAAGGTTGCTGACAATCGCGTTGAGCGAAGCAACGCTCAACTCTACATTATGAATTCTCGATCAAATGGAGAAATTAACAATATGGATGTGAATAGGAAAGTTGTTAAACGATTAAAGTTAAAAGAAGATATAGATGATGGATTTGTGCAAATGGACAGGACTGAATTAATATCGATAATGTGGGAAATAACTCAAGATGCCTGGTCATTTATGAGGGATCAAAATGTTGAACAAAGATTACAAAGAGATGTTGCAATTGTTACTGGAAGAACAAGTTGATTTTATTCTCGTTGGTGCATATGCATTAGGCGCGCATGGATATCCAAGAGCAACAGGAGATATAGATATTTGAGTTAAAGCTGATGAGGCTAATTCGAAGAAAATCTATCAAGCTTTGACGCGATTCGGTGTGCCTTTGGATCAATTAAATGAAAACGATTTTGCAGGGGAGGGTATTATTTTTCAAATTGGTGTGGCTCCTCGAAGGATAGACATAATTACACAAATTGATGGTGTAACATATGATGAAGGAGACGAAGATAAAATCGTTGTTGAAGTTGAGGAGTTAAAGCTACCGATCCTTTCATTATATAAACTTATAAAAAATAAGATGTCCACTGGAAGAGAAAAAGATGAATTGGATGCTAAATTTTTAATAAAAAATAGAGGTTTGTAACTTCAAACTGAACTTGTCGGGCTATATTTAGGAGTTTGCGTTGAGAATCATATTTTTTGCTGGAAAGGGCGGGGTCGGAAAGACGAGTGTTGCCGCTGCTACAGGGATTAAATCGGCTGAGATGGGTAAAAGGACCGTGATCATGTCTTTGGACGTGGCACACAG
>MVDB01000084.1 GCA_002050025.1 Desulfobacteraceae bacterium 4484_190.2 | reverse complement strand
GCTGACCAGTTGAGGATGTCTGTCAAAGAAATTGATGATCTCCTTAATAAAGATAGCGGGTTGAAGGGGATTTGCGGGTCTAACGATATGCGTGAAGTTATAAGGAAGAAAGATGCAGGAGAGGTCAGGGCAGAGATTGCTATAAAACTTTATTGCTACCGGATAAAAAAATATATTGGTGCGTATTTTGCAGCTTTAGGGAGTCTAAATACTATTATTTTCACTGCGGGTATAGGGGAAAATTCGCCATATATCCGCGAAAAATGCTGCAGGGGTTTACACAAACTGGGAATCGAAATTGATGCGGAAAGAAATAACAAAAGCGGCAAAGAAATTAGAGAGATCAGTCTTGAGGGCAGTGAGGTAAGGATTCTTGTGGTCCCTACAAATGAGGAATTGAAAATAGCACAGGAAACAGAAAAGGTGATCGAGAAAATTTTGTAAGATCTCAATAAATCCAGGCTATGTTAGAAAAATCCCCCCTGGCCCAGACCTGGCCTTGATATGCTGTTAGAGTTGTTGATTGAACATAAATACTTAATTAGGTTATGATATATGGCCGCCAAGTCTTTGCTTTTCCTTTTTTCATTACCGAATGCATTCGCCGATAATGACAAGGAAGAGGATAATACACTGGAGCATAAGTGGTTCTTGACCGTCTATGGCGGAGTGCATGCGCAGAAAACGCTGGGGGGATTATTAACCTTTCAAGCCACGTTTCCAGATGATACTTATATAGCAGTTGCGGCCCTGGGTAGAGAGTTCTGGCGTTATAAGCAGTTAAGCTTAGAAGTAGAAGGGCAGGTCGGCAAATATTTCGGCCAGGAACATCAATGGCAATTTAACGGCTTGCTCATCGCGCGCTGGCATTTGTTCCCATGGAATAAATACATAGCCACCACCTTAGCCGTGGGCGACGGTCTATCCTATAACACCGAAATCTCCGAAGTAGAAAAAGAGGATGATGAAGACGCCGGACTGGTGCTTAACTACCTGATGTTCGAACTAACATTGGGTTTGCCGAAGTATCGTCAATGGGATGTGGTGGTTCGCATCCATCACAGATCGGAAGTATATGGTTTGATTGGCGCCGGCGGATCAAACTTCCTTACCGCCGGTATTAAATATAGTTTTTAGTTACGGTTCTAAAATTACTTGCTTTTTAGTAGAAGCAACCGGGCAGCCCCTCCAATCAATATGGTGTCCTCAATTGCTATAACGCTTCCGACTTTTCTCCCGTTGCGATTGAATACATCACCATTTGTGTCAACTGAACCAAGGTTGGTGCCGGATTGGTTCCACACTTTCCCATCGGCATCAGTATTCCCAACCGTTATCTTGCTGACATTCAATATGGTCCCGTCCGAATCAACGGATCCCACCGGCCTCCCGTAAAGATTGAATACAGTCCCATTTTCGTCAACTGAGCCGACAGCCTTGCCGTATCGATTTAATACATTGGCTTTCGACATATCTTCTCCCTTGGCTTTTTCACTTTTAGCAAATGCCTCCCCGTCAAACCCGGCCATGATGGAGAGTGTGAAAATGCAAAAAAGCCCCACTCTTAGACAAATGGATATCCATCCTTGCACATTTCTATTATCTCTACACGTATCCATGTATTACCTCCTCTAATTAAGGCAGTTGCCCCGCAATACCGGCATAAAAACTGTGTATGCGGGTAAGCAATTCGTCCGGACTCTCGTCAGCTAAAAGTTGATCAGGGGCCCACCACCCCATCTCATTTAGATGGTCAGTTTTATCGAGTGTTCCCTTGAAATATTCATCTCTCCATCTGGCCGACCTAACTGAAACCATACCGTCATTTTCACCTTCTGTTTTTCTAATTATCTCGAAGGGAATCTTGAGTCCAGTAAAGACACCCCAAAAATCCTGTTTTCCAGCATAGGTCTGGAACTTTATCGTATCCTCACATGCCATTTCGAATTTTTTGACATCCTTATGTTCATTGAACGTTTTGCATATATCCGTCCGCAGATCCTTCAAAGCGCTCAAGTCCACCCCCAGCTTCTGGATTAATAAATGCAGAGGTGTGAGGTTATCCAGCCCCCAGTCGGCGAATGGAGATCCCTCGTGAGGTGTAGAAATAGTAGTAAGCGACGCTACACGTTGGTGGATTTCTCCGTCATTACGATCATTAAACATCATGTGACGCGCATCAAGCCCACCCATGCTGTGTGCGATAATGTTGACTTTTTCCGCTCGTGTTTCCTTAAGAATTCTCAACAGATTTTCTTTCAGGTCATCAGACCGTTTTTCTACCCCTGCTGCCCAGGCAACTTTGGAGTGATAAACGACATATCCTTTCTGCTTTAACATCGTCCGTATGCCTTTGAAATAATGCAGGTTGTCAAGCGCCGGATCATCGTTATTGTCGAGGTTCAGGGTATCGTTCAACAAGGCGTCAAAACGACACACGCCATGGGCGAGCACAAGTGGATAAGTCATGGCCTTTCACTCCGTATTATCAGGGCTTGTTTGTCCTCCGTCTTCGTGCCAGCCATATTCCAAGCAGGAGGATCAAGGAGCCTATAAACGCAGAGATCAGATCTTTCAAACTGATTGCCACATCGCCAAGACCAAAGTCAATATTGAACAGGTTGAAAATGGCCCCTCCAATCAGGGCTCCAACTAATCCAATTCCAAGATTGGTAAGATGTCCAAATCCCTCCTTTGTGCGTTTAACGAGCATTCCTGTAAAGTAACCTGCCAATGCGCCTACAACTAACCATACGATGACTTGGCTGAGTGTCATTTCATTTTACCTCCCCAGTAGTAATAAAGCAGCTTCCATTTCCCCCACCGGGGGTTACACGGCGGCCTTCAGGAATTTTATATATTCCTTCAGCAACCGTGCCTATGTAAACTATAGTAGGGCTTTCAGGATCAATTGCAAGGGCCAGAACACTGGAATCGTCCAGGTCGCTGTCAATAGAGGTCCACCTGTCTCCAGCATCCGTACTCTCGAATAATCCGTCTCCAATCGTGCCGGCATAAATCATAGTTGTAAAATCGGGATCGATGGCCAGTGCCTGGACAAATAAGCTTGTCAGACCTGTATTGGTGGCAGAGAAAGTATCGCCCCCGTCCGTGCTTTTGAAAACTCCACCCCCGAACGTGCCGGCATACAGGATGTTTGTGTTGTCAGGATCAATGACCAGTGCCTGGACAATCAAACTGGTCAGGCCGGTGTTGGCTTCAGACCAATTATCGCCCCCATCCGTGCTCTTGAACACTCCACCCCTGAACGTACCAGCATACAGGGTGTTTGTTTTGGCAGGATCGATGGCCAGGGCCTGGACAAACAAGTTGGTCAGGCCGGTGTTGGCTTCAGACCAATTATCGCCCCCATCGATGCTCTTGAACACTCCATCTCCAAACGTACCAGCGTACAGGGTGTTTGTGTTGGAAGGATTAACCGCCAGGGCATGAACAGACAAGTTAGTCAGGCCGGAGGAAAGCCACGTTTCTCCTCCGTTATGGCTCTTGAATACTCCACCTCCTTCTGTTCCGGCGTATAGTGTACTTGTGATATCAGGGTCAACGAGCAGGGCTTTAATATTTCGATTGGTCAGACCGTCGTTAGTGGTAAAAAAGTTGCCACCACCATCCATACTCTTGAACATACCCTTCCCATCGGTGCCTGCATAAAGCGTGGTTGTCGTCTTTGGATCAATGGCCAGGGCTTGAAAACTGGAACTGGTTAGACCGCTGTTCACAGCAACCCACAGATCCCCTCCACCTGTGCTTTTGAATACGCCACCCCCATTCGTGCCTGCATATAGCATGGTTGGGTTAACAGGATTAATGGCCAGGGCTTGAACATTGGGGTTGGTCAGGCCGGTGTTTACAGCAACCCACACATCCCCTCCGCCTGTGCTTTTGAATACGCCACCTCCGAGTGTACCTGCATATAATATGTTAGTGGTAACAGGATTAATGGCTAAGGCTTGAACATTGAGGTTGGTCAGGCCGCTGTTCACAGCAACCCACAGATCCCCTCCACCTGTGCTTTTGAATACGCCACCCCCATTCGTGCCTGCATACAATATGTTAGTGGTAACAGGATTAATGGCTAAGGCTTGAACATCAAGGTTGGTCAGGCCGGTGTTGGGGGCAACCCACGTGCCTCCCTCATCAGTGCTCTTGAATACGCCACCTCCGAGTGTGCCAGCATACACCGTGAGCGGGTCAGCAGGATTAATGGCTAAGGCTTGAACATTAAGGTTACTACCCAACCCGTTGTTGCGGGCAACCCATGTATCCCCTCCATTCGTGCTCTTGAACACACCACCTCCGAGTGTACCCGCATACAATATGCTTGGACTAACAGGATTAATGGCTAAGGCTTGAACATTGAGGTTGATCAGGTCGGTGTTGACGGCAACCCATGTATCCCCTCCATCCGTGCTTTTGAATATGCCGCCTCCAAGTGTGCCCGCATACAACGTCTTAGTGTTAACAGGATTAATGGCCAGGGATTGAACAAAAAAACTGCTCAGTCCGATGTTGACATCATCCCATGTATCCCCCCCATTCGTGCTTTTGAACACGCCACCGCCGCCTGTACCAGCATAAAGCGTATTTGTATTTACAGGATTTATAGCCAGGGCCTTGATGTTTCCACCCTCCGGGCCGGGAAAAATTTGAATCACTTCGGCGGAGGAATTGCCGTGAATCAGGATACCGAGTGCAATAAGAATCAGCACCATAACAATATGATAAACAAGAGGTTTTTTCATTTCTTCAATCCTCCTTTTAGAGGCTTACATTTGATACTCATGTAAAAAGTGTTTTTTTGCATGGATTCAGGAATTAGCAATTAATTAAGTAGGTTATGGCCGAATCAAGTAACTTCTCAAAAAGTTCGGGCGTTCAAAACCCGATAAAGACCTTGAGCGAATAATAATAGCTCTATAGCCTTTAGGAGTTCAGGCGTAAGCCTTTTATAAAATCCTTACGGATAAACTCCGTCCGAACTTTTTGAGAAGACCGAATCAACTTAGTAATGCTGTAAATAATTACCTTTTTTACGATACCATCATATTTGCATATTTGGGAGGGAGTATAATGAAATTGAGCTTAATTGTCAATAATGGGGGAAATACAGGATAAGGGGTGTGCAGGAGGCGAGGGTTTTTCTGTGCTTGTGTCCTCTGACTGTTTTATGGCTTCGGGCAGTGGTTTGCGATCGGCCAGCTTGAAACCTCGATTGCGGCTTATATCTCTGAGATGGGAGATCCTCTGGCGGTTTTCCGGGTGAGAAGCAAAATAATGCCCGAACCTGCCGGGATTCTGTTCCCTGGGAATTTTTTCAAAAAAATCAGTCGTACCTGCGACGTGTCCGTAGGCACAATTTAATGTTTTTAGGGCAAACTCATCTGCCTGAGTTTCCTGATTTCGGGAAAAAGTCATCTCCGTCATGCCCAGTCCACGTGCTACCATTCTGCTGATGCCACTTTCAGGCCCAAACAGGGAGGCAGAAATAGTCATGAACACAACGGATCGACCCAGACCTCGGAGATGATCCCGATGTGCATAATGGCCCATCTCATGGGTAAGAACAAAAGCCAGTTCGTTTTCGGATGTCACTTTGTCTAAGAGCCCGGTGAATACGATAATATGGCCGCCCGGCAATGCAAGCGCGTTAATGGTTGGTGCTTCCCGGACATGGACCTGGAAATGGTAGGGAAGGGTGGTGCAGCGCCCCTGTAAATCGTCTATCAAGGCCTGCACGTAATGCTGGCGAATGGTATCCGTATCCTGAGCACACATGGATCGGATAAAGGGTGCTGCCATTTTCTCCTCAAGATCTACAGAGATGTGCGGCACAACCAGGTTTACTGCCAACCCTAACAAAATGTAGATGAGGATCATAATGCCCAATAACCCACCCATAAGCACAAAAAACTCTCGTATGGGTGAGGTGGGTGTCACATTCACATTGGACTCAGCCTGACGGGGCGTATACTTCATCTACCGTTCTATTGTAAGGGCAGTCCCGTATGCTATTGCCTCCAGACACCCCACGCCCTTTTTGTTGGCTCTCTTGCCGATAGTGGATGTTTCGATGCGAACATTTACAATCACAGTAGCGCCCCCGGCCATTTCCTTCATTCGCAGAAGGGATTCCCGACGAGCCCTGTCAATGAGGGTTTCGTAAGACTTGACCGTGCCACCGAAGATATTACGAAGCCCCGCGAGCATTCGTTTGAAATAATCTATTGAAATTACTGCACTTCCATAGACCATTTGAGCCGATTTCACTTCTTTGGCAGGGTAGTCGACACTCTTCATGGTCACGGCTGGCAGGTTAAGAAATGCGTTTTCCCGCTTCCGGATGGAACGGTAGTGCCGTTTTTCCGCCAGGGTACCGGCTATGTAACCGACCGTAATCAGGATCAAAAAAATAATCAGGTCATACATTGATGGTCTCCTTCTATTCAACGCGGACGGCTGTGCCGTAAGCGTACAATTCGGCTGCGCCCTGTGCAACAGAGGATGTTGAAAACCGGATGTTGACGATGGCGTTAGCCCCGAACTCGCGGGCCTGCTCAATCAAACGCTCCATAGCTTGTTTTCGGGACTCTTGTAGCAGTTGGGTGTACCCCTTGAGCTCCCCTCCGACCAGGTTTTTGAGGCCGGCCATCAAATCTTTTCCGAGATGTTTCGCCCGGATTGTGCTGCCTGAAACAAGTCCGAAATGCTCCACAATGCTTTTTCCTGGTACAGTTTCAATATTGGTGATTATTATTTCTTCTCCATCAGCGGTTCTGGCGGATTGAGCGGATACTGGTTTTACAGGCTGATTTTTGCCGGAATCTGCTTCCGTCATTTCTATCCCTTCCTGTTGATTGGGTGCACTTACCTCATCCGATACCTTTACCTGCTCGAGATTGCAGACGGCCCCGACGTCTTCGAATGCCTTTAGGAACTTTTTGGCAGTTGACGCCTCCACGTTTTTTCGAATCAATACACGTTTGCCGGAAAATAGACGGTCAATGCTTTGCTCATCGGCTTTAAGTATGTTCATCAGAGCCTTTTTAACCAGATCTATCTCTTTTCCTGGTACAGTTTTTCCTTCAAAGACGATGTTGTAATAATTTTTCATACAGCCCCCTTTCCAAGGTTTTTAATTGGAGTCACCATATATGTCGACAAAGGTTATGAAATGAAACAACCGGGCAGGTTAAACCTAACATTTCAGAGAGAAGATAGACCGTTGCCGTTTGGTATCTTATCGTATTATCGGCGAGGTAAGCTGATATCTTTAGTCTTATTTTGGCACAAGCCCTAAGTGGGTTGACGGGGGGGTGCCCCGGTGGTAAAAAATCGGAATCTTAAGTATCTATCGGCTTTTGTAACCGTGAAAAGGGGAGGGGAAAATATGCAACCCCGTGAGCGTTGCTGGATCGTTGGGGCTGGTGCCGTTGGTTCAGTACTCGCTGCAATTCTACACCAAAACCGGACAATTGAGACCTGTCTGGTGGGCAGCAGTGTCCATGCAAAAGAAATCCAGAAGAATGGTCTTCTTTTTCAAATCGTGGATCACAAGCAATCAACCGTTCCCGTAAGGGTAATTTCTCCGGATCAGGTCCCCATATTAGAGAAGAGGGATATCGTTTTGATGACGACGAAAATGCCCTTGTTGGATAGAACTTTACTCTGGTTGCGGCCCAGATGCGGCCCTGAGGTTGGCGTTATTGCCCTTCAAAACGGCATCGGCCCTGAGGAGATTATCGCTCATGGGCTTGACCGCCCCGTGGATCGAGGGCTTGTGTTTTTCGGGGCCAATAGTCCATCTCCAGGTAAAGTGCGCTATTTTCCTGGTACAATTCGCCTTAGACCATCAGCGGTAACTGAGACGTTGTGTAATCTGTTGAAAGGGTCGGCCGTTAAGTGTGGACTGGCAAAGAACTTTAGAGAAATGGAGTGGTTTAAACTTGCCATCAATTGCATTGCCAACCCCTTTGCCGGCATCCTGAACGCCGGAAATCGCCAGATTGCTCAAGACGTCCTTAATCCTGCCAAAGAACTCGTTTTATCTGAAGTCCGTCGGGTCGCCGAAGCTGAAGGTGTTAGCATTGACATCACTGTTAAAGAAATGAACCGCTACCTCGACAGTGACAATGTGCCATCGCTAAAGGCCGATCTTGATAGAGAGATGCCGACGGAAATCGATGTACTTAACGGAGCCGTTATCCACCTCGGGAAGCGACACGGCATTTCCACGCCCATAAATAGGTTACTTGTGAGCATGGTAAAATTTCTTGAGTCATGATATCTTTTAGAAAAATGCGTTGACTTATTGGATTTATTAATCCGTTAAGCCATCCTGCAGTAGCGGGATGGTCCCAGCTCTGCTATGCGTGTTAGATAGTGATTTGTGTGATGTCCTATGGAATAAAGTTCAAATGACAAAATCCAAATGTCAAATCAAATCCAAAGCCCCAATGTCAAAATGTTTTCCAAAATGATCAGTTATTTATCTGTAAATACTCAGGTTGTCAGCCTGCCCTGGTGCGACTCGTGGTATGATTCCAAACCTGTGTTTGAGTAGGCTTTGACTGTACTTTTTGCACGTATAGTTCTGATGATCGGTCTGGGCCAGGGGTTCACAGTTCGGGGTTGTTTTAGTTTTCATCAGTTAACCTTGAACCATGGAACTTTAAACCCTTGAACGGTTACATATGTTTTAGCATTTGTCATTTGACATTCATTTGAAATTTGGGCTTTGACCTTTGTCATTTAAATTCATTTTTTTTACATATTTGGACCTTTTAGGAATGATAGTTGACCAATTGTTCTGGATTATGGGTTAAAGCAGCGACCTTGGCGACCTTATCTGGTGGTCCAAGGATAAAAAGCAAATCGTTAGCACAAAATGGTATGTTTACGTCCGGATTGGATAATATTTGCTTGTCCCGGCGTATTGCCAATACCGTGACTCCATATTTCTTTCTCAGCTCAATTCTGGCTAAACTCTTTCCAACTAAAGGTGATCTTTCAGCAACCCTCAACGTACTGATTTCGACACCGGGAAGCTGAAGTTTTAAGTCGGCAAAAGATGACGGCTTTTTGGAAAGGCTTCGAAACATCTCATAGCCATCTGATCGAACTTCAGCGACCAGGCTCTCGATTTCATCCCTGGGTATAAGATATTTTGTCAAAACCCGGGTAAAGATTTCCACTGATGTCTCAAATTCTTCCGGGATGACTTCGTCGGCCCCTAATTCATACAGTGGCTTCATCTCCTGGAGATAACGGGTTCGTACGATCAAACAAACTTTCGGATTAAGTCTCCGGATGATTTCGGTAATTCTACGGGTTGCCGTGGGATCGTTAATTCCAGCTACCACAATTTTCGCATCTTTGATGTTTGCGTGGTGAAGTACTGCCTCCTGGGTTGAATCGCCATAGTAAATCGGTTCACCCTGTGCTTGTTCGCTCCTTACTGTTTCAGGGTTCATTTCAATGATTGCATAGGGAATACCTGCTACCCTGGCGGCGCGTGCTACATTCCTGCCGTTCACTCCGAAGCCGATGATAATAAGGTGGTGTTTTTTGTCTTCAACCTTTATCTCTGAAACAGGAAAAAAGCCCGATATTAGCCTTTTCGGCAGCGGCAATAGCAGGATAAGGTAGTGCGTGATGACTGTATTCAGATTCGGAAATGATCAACCCTGCCAAAAATGCGCCCAGGGCAAGAGAAAGCCCCGCACTAAAGGTCACCCATGCAACTGCGAGGCATATTGCAATTATGCTCAGCAGGAAAAGTTCCTGGCTACGCGTCCGCGCAATTTGATACAATACCTTTGGCACAATCCATTTAGCGCTAACAATGACCAGCCCGATAATTCCGATTCCTTTGGCCACAAAAACGAGGACAGATCCGCCTGAACCCTCTGTTGCTCCGGCCAGTAGAGGCGCAACCAATATCATTGGAACAATGATAATGTCCTGGAAGATCAAGATGCCAAGAGTTGTACGTCCATGGGGACTATCAATCTCAGCTTTTTCCTGAAGTAGTTTGAGCACAATGGCTGTGCTGCTGAGGGCTATAAGAAAACCCATAAAGATCGATTCGCCAATGGGTTGACCCAGTTGTCTGACTATAAAAAAAGTGACCAAAAGTGTTAAAAAAACCTGAATCGAGCCCCCCATCAGGACTGGTTTCTTGATTTGAAGCAGTCTTTTAAGTGAGAATTCAATTCCGATAGTGAACAGCAATAACACAACACCGACTTCAGCGAGAATTTCAACTTCGTGAACTGCTTTTACAAGGCCAAGCCCGTAAGGGCCGGCCAATATTCCGGTAAGGAGGAATCCCACAATGGCCGGCACGCTAAGTCGATGGCATATAAAGAGGATAGCAATGGACAACCCAAATATGATGACAATGTCATTTAGCAGAGGTATTTCCATATTCTAATTTAACGTCTCGGAAGTGTAACATCTCAATAAGTCTTAAGAGGACACATAAACCCCTCTTGATTTGTTTTTAATCTTGCCCTGCCTTTTTGCCTTGTAAATATAAGTCCGTATCTGTTTGTCATCAAACCCTGTTTTTTCTCTTATGCTTGCAACATTAACGCCTTTTCGACTTCTCCTTACAATTCCTACAACCGTATCATATGGAGGTTTAGTTTTTTTCATTAGTGTGGCCTTTTTTGACGCTGTTTTCTTCCCTGCCTTTTTGATTGCGGCTTTACCTTTTGCTTTCTTGGATACGCTGATTAATGTCTTTCCCCTTTTCGATCTTGCTTTTAGAGCTTTTGCCTTTTTCTTGGATGACCCTACAGCCTCTTCCATATCAATACCAAATACATCGGCCAGATCCGAGTCGGCAATGACTCTTGCGGTTTTCTTTTTAGCCTTTTTGAGCAACTTTCGGGTCTTGTCTTCAACGGCCTGGGTTACCAGATCTTCCATCTTGACTTTTCTGAGCTTGAAAAACAGGCCAGGTTCTTCATCAAGCCTGGCCCCTATACCATACAAGGTGGCCGCTACATGCTTGCACATGTAAGCCCAGTCCGGACAACTGCAACTAAAATCAATCTCTTTTGGTGAGGGAAAAAGGCCCTTCCCCTGGGTCGTAAAAATTTCACCGAGTGCCTTTGGAAATTTTCCTGCCAATAGCTCCTGCAAAGAATCTAATCTGCCCTCACAGGCAGACTTAATTTCCTTCCAGGTTTTTTTATTAACAGCCTTTATCTTAACACTTACAGAATACGGCTTTGATCTCGTCCCCTGGACTAAGGATTCGACCTTGCCTGAATTTATCTGAAGGTCCAGCACCGCTCCATGACGGATATAACTGCGTCCACGGCCGATACGATTTCTGTAGTCTGCATATTCTTCAAGGTTGCTGTTCCATGACTTTCCCCACCATGTCTTAGCAATTCTACTACCTTCAAGGAGAATAGGTTTAATATCAGGATTTTTCTTTTTGAGTTGCTTTAATTTCTTAGCTGCTTTAGCCTTTTTTTTCGCAACGGTTACATAAGGCGGATAATAACCCCAATAGCCCATAATGCTCACCTCCTGTAAAAAACCGCGAAAGCGATTTTATAATGACAATTTAAAAATATCGATTAGTTCATCATTTTTCATTTCAGTTATCCAGGTCTCTTTTGTGCTTGCAATAACATCTTTCGATAATTTCGATTTTTCTTCCAACATCATATCAATCTTCTCTTCCACAGTGCCTTTGGTCAAAAACTTGTGAACAATAACGTTTTTCTTCTGACCAATCCTGAACGCCCGGTCGGTCGCCTGGTTTTCTACGGCAGGATTCCACCACCGATCAAAATGTATCACATGGTTTGCTTCTGTCAAATTCAGGCCGATCCCTCCGGCTTTTAGGGACAATACCATAAACGGGATATAGCTCTTACTTTGAAATTGTTCTATTATCTTTTTTCTTTTGCCAACTGCCACGCTACCATGCAAGATTATCCCTTTTCGTTCAAAGATATTTTCCAGTAAATCGTGAAGTGGTTCCGTCATTTCCTTAAACTGCGTAAAGACGAGTACCTTTTCTCTTTTCTCATATATTGTTTCGCAAATTTCACGAAGCCTTAGAAACTTGCCGCTGTCTTTTTCTTCAAATCCTCCGGTCCCGAGATACTGATCCGGATGATTGCAGATTTGTTTGAATTTCATAAGGGAAGAAAGGATCAGCCCCTTTCTTTGGATCCCCTCTGTTTTGGCGATTGACTCCCTTATCCCTTCAACCATATTTTTGTACAAAAGGACCTGTTTCTTGCTTAAAGGGGCATATGTTTTCATCTCAACCTTTTCAGGGAGATCGGAAATAACCGATTTATCGGTTTTCAACCGTCTTAGAATATAAGGGCTGATAAGCCTGCGCAATTTTGAATAACCTGTGCGATCATCCTTCAAATCTTTTGAAAAACTTTTAAACTCTCTGGCATTCCCGAGTAATCCCGGATTTAAAAAATCAAACAGGGACCAGAGGTCCGAAAGCCGGTTCTCAACCGGGGTTCCCGTCATTACAATCCTGTTTTGGGAGGTAAGTTTTTTTATTGCCCTGGTCTGTTTTGTACCAGGGTTTTTAATGGCCTGGGCTTCGTCTAAGATAATATAGTTCCACGAATAGGATTGAAGCCATTCGTATCTTTTAGCCAAGGCATAGGTAGTTATGACAAGGTCAAACGTGTCCAATGTTTTCTTGTCTTCAATCCGGGTGTTTTTCTTTGGGTTCGCCCCGGGATGCGCAATATGAAATTTGATTTTAGGGGAAAACCGGTTGATTTCATTGGCCCAGTTGGATATAAGGGATGCCGGAATAACAAGCAGGCTTGCCTTGCAGGATTTCCCTGATTTTTTCAGATCCGACTTTAATCTGTTTAAAAAGGCCAGTACCTGGACTGTCTTGCCAAGGCCCATATCATCAGCGAGGCAGGCCCCGAATTGTAGCGAATGCAAGAAATAGAGCCAGTCCAGGCCTTTCTGTTGGTACTTCCTTAGCTCACCCTTGAATGCCTTGCCAGGTGTTTTTGAGGTAATGAGGGCAGGGTCCAGCAGCTTGCGGAATACTGATTCCAGCCATTTCCCGTTTGAGACACTGCTCACTATCTCAGCGTCCTGAATACCTAAGAATTTTTCAGGCATAAGTTGCAGGCGCATGGCATCTTTCAAGCTCAGACCCTCATCTCCCATCATTTTTTTCGCTTTTTCATAGGCATCAAGTGTCTGTTTCAGTTTTTCAGGATCAACTGCCACCCATTTATTCTTTATGAAGGCAAGCCCTTCTGATTCATCCAATAATTGTTTTGCTTCCCTTTCAGAAATCTGTGTGTCCCCGAGAAACAACCGGGCATTAAAATTCAAAATTGCATCCATACCGACAAAAGAGGGCTTTGAATCACCGGCGCTGAAATTCAGCCTTACACTTGATTTATTGCTTTTCCACCAGTTTGGAATCCTGCACAAAATACCTGATTCCTCAAAAACAGGGATCTCCTTTAAAAATAAAAATGCCTCTTTTGACGTCCAGGCAAGGGGATGAAACAGTTCTCCGGTTTCAAGAAGATCTGAAATCAGCGGACTTTTTTTCTCGGCTGTATGAACCGTTGCAAGAAGCTCTAAGAGCTTTTTATTATCGTCTTCATATTCCTGCAACGCGTGCTTGAGGGGGAGATGTTTGGACCGTCCCTGCCTGTTCAGCCGGGTTGAATAGGTTGCCATAAAAGCAAACGGATAATCCTCACTCTTGTTTTCAACAAGATGGAAAAAAATCCTGCCTACAAGATGCACATTAGGGCTGTAAGTCCTTATAAAATCTTCAACAGTGCCGCCATAAGATTTGATCGCAAGGTTAAATGCATTGTTTAGTCTTGCCCATACAGCCTCAAGCAATTCCATGCTTAAGTATTCTGAACCAATCATCAGCGGGGCCCGCTCTAAATGGGTCCTCAATTCGTCTTCTTCTGCTAAAACCTTCACTTTATGACGTAGGATTTCTAAATCAGGTGTTTGGCACAATCTTTTTGTAAAATCCCCGGTAAAATTCCGCCAGTAATCAAGAGAAAGGGAAAGTGGGACCTGGTGGTCGCAAAAGCCCAAAAACAAGAGCCATGAATCGGCATCAGCAGAGAACTGTTTGTATATTCCTTCCTGCAACAGCCGGCTGCTCTTGTTTATTTCATTCTGCGTATCCGCCCATTCCAACTGAAACGAACCATTTGGCATAACAACAACGTTTAGTTCTTGATTCATCATTTCAAAATCGTACAGTTTTCATCAGTTAACCTCAAACCCCTGGCCCAGACCTGGCTTTACTCTCCCGCTGCGTAGAAACTCCTTGATCAGAATTCAGTACGATTGTTTTAAGAATGCATATCAAATTGCGCCAGGACAGGTGTGAACCATTGAACTTTGAACCTGAGTTACATGAATGTTACCAATAATCATTCACCTGTTCCAGAATCATTTTAACACGTTTCTTGATACGGTAGGAAAACTGGGGTGAACCGAGCATTGGGGCTAACGCCTCTACAGCGATATCCGCGGACGAATCTTCAAAGAAACGGAACACGGCGGTATACCAGCCACGAGTTGTATTGTTGGAGGGCGTGCGAAAAAGATCTTTCACAAGCAGTAGCGCAAGCTTTTTCTGAAAATTGAGAGTAAATTTCAGTTGCCGGAGTATCTCAATTCTGAGATGAGTTTGCTCTACTGTTGTTGGTGGTGGCAGATCCTTAAGATAGGAAAAAGCGGCTTTATTCCTCTGACTGATTAAGCCTCCAAAACTTTGAACGGTTTTTTTACATGCTTCCGGGGTCTTTGCATTGTCCAGTCTTTCCACTAATTGTAATCAACTCCGGGTCTCCAAGACCGACCACTACAAAATAGATCTGGGATCTTATCTTATCCATTCTTGTATACTCTCCTAAGCCAGTTCAGGATCTATATTTCTTAAGGTCACGATAAAAATTTCCATGAACACCAAAAGCATAAAGGTAGAGAGCTTTTTCTAGTATTTCATAAGCCAAGAGAATTTGATCTTTTCCCATTCTAAATTTAAAGACACGCACTCCCCTTAAATCACCAGTTTTTTTGTTCTCCCAGTTCAGGATCGTCAATTATTTTATAAATCGCATCATCCAGGAAATTAATCTGGTTCTTTTTTAACTTTTTCTTTTGTCTGCCAAATAGAGGCGATTGAATGACGTCATTTATGCTTGTCATTCTCCTTCCCCAAAGACATAAGACGTCCCCTCCCCAGCTTTGATTTGCTCTTTGGCAAGGAGAATGTTCTGGATAAATGAGAAGGGAAGATCCTGATTATCTTCAACAATTTCACCTATTTTTGCCCAATATTCAATCTGTCCGGCAATAGATCGCTTGAAAATTCTGGATCGTATTTTAGCCTTCCTGACAAGGTCGTCAGAAACCTTTACGGCTGTAGGCATTTACTACCACCCCCTTTTAGGATGATTGATTCGTCAGATGTATTTTGACATAAATAGTTGCAATATACAACCAATATTTTTCACCCACTATACTCAAGTTATTTTTGAGCGAGCCCTAATCTCTATTTTTAGGAAACCGTCAACTTTAGCTCAATTCAGTCACTCAAACAGGAAAGGATCCTTTCTACATCACAGTGTGCCTCAAAATGATCGGCCAGGCGGTCGTACTGGTGAAAACGTGCAAGCCGCCCTTGGCTGGAGGCCCTTTTTTTCAGGCCTTTGGCCCTCCGAAGGGTATTTATAAAGTCACCCCTGAAGCCAGGGGAATCCAGAATACCGTGGACATAGGTGCCCGAAATCTGCCCCCCGTTGACAACCCAGCCGTCAGTCCAGATCGTTTTATTCCCGGGCGGATGAATTTTTAAGAACGGCTCTCCTTCACTGCCCAGGGATCGGGTCCGTCCCATATGTATTTCATAGCCGTTTACCCGCTTTTTATTTAGCAAGCTGATCCCTGTTACCCTTTGGACAATTTTTTGACCTTCCAGAATAGTGGTAATAGGGAGAAGCCCCATTCCTTTAACCTGTTTTAGTTTCGATTCTACACCAAAAGGGTCCTTGATCCTTTCTCCCAGGAGCTGGTAACCCCCACAGATGCCAAGAACTCTGCCGCCTCCTTTGGCAAACCTTGAAATGACCCGTTTCCACCCTGTATGGGTCAGCCAGACGGCATCTTCCATCACATTTTTCGCGCCTGGCAGGATCAGACAGTCATATTGACTTGAAAATGCTTGAGATTTAAAAAGATAATTGACCACCACATAGGGTTCCCTGTCGAGGATTTCAAAGTCCGTGAAATTGGAAATGGATGGAAGCCGCACTACACCTATATTAACTGTATTTTGACCAACTGGCCTGGGTTTTCGTTTATCCTCCTGGACGGCAACGGAGTCTTCCGAATCGATGACAATATCCTTGTAAAACGGGACAAGACCCAAAACGGGCTTGCCGGTTTTTTGCTCAATATATTCTATGCCCGATGAGAAAAGCCGTGGATCTCCACGGAACTTGTTGACAAGAAATCCGATGGTAAGCTCTCTCTCTTTTCGGGTCATAAGATGATAACTGCCAATTATCTGTGCAAAGACGCCTCCACGATCAATATCCGCAACCAGAATGCAGGGAGCGCCAACTGCCTTTGCCATGGAAAAATTGACAAGGTCATTCTCCTTGAGATTCATCTCACAACAGCTTCCTGCCCCTTCCAAGACAATGAGGTCGTATTCCTTGGCCAGCCGGTTATAGGATTCCATAACAGCATTTTTCAGCCTGGGTTTGAAGTCATGGTAAGCTAAGGCATCCATTTGCCCCAACACCTTTCCGTGAAGGATAATCTGGGAACCCTGGTCTGTGGAAGGTTTCAGGAGAATGGGATTTATTTGTACCGAGGGTAGCACACCGGCAGCTTCGGCCTGGACAACCTGTGCCCGACCGATCTCGCCTCCCTCAATTGTGACGTAGGAATTGTTGGACATGTTCTGGGCCTTAAAAGGGGTAACCTTGTAACCCTTTCTCTTAAATATCCGGCAAAACGCTGTAGTGGCGATGGACTTTCCCACATCGCTGCCGGTCCCCAGAAACATAATAGCTTTTGTCATTTTCTTTAATCAGCGGTAATTTCAACACATATTTCATCAGAGTAGCTCGAATGTCCGGCAGAATTATAAGCACGTATGCGATAGTAATAGGTCACTCCTTC
>MVDB01000083.1 GCA_002050025.1 Desulfobacteraceae bacterium 4484_190.2 | reverse complement strand
AATTTCCGCCTCCTGATCGGTTATCCCCGGAAAAACCAGATAGTTCACCATGGTGTACAGCCCCATTTCCTCAGAAAGGGTAATGGAGGCAACCACATCCTTGAAATCATAACCCCTTGGGCGATAATAGGCCCGGTAGAACTCAGGCTGTGCACTGTTGAGGCTGATCCTGATGGAGTCCAGGCCGCTTTTGCCTATCCGGCGAATGTACTCTGGCTTGCTCCCATTAGTGTTGAGATTGATAGTGCCTGCGGCTGTCTGCCTTCTCATCTCCTTAATACTATCAGCAATAAGTCTGTACTTTGTCAGGGGCTCTCCTTCACAGCCCTGACCGAAGCTTACGATGGCCTCTGGAGCGGTATTCAGGTGCTCCACCGCCAATGCTACAATTTCTTCCTTAGATGGTGTGAATGAGATCCTTTGGTGAGACGCATCAAATAAACCGTCCTGTTGAAGAGAAAGACAGCCGAGACATGCGGCATTGCATACTCGACTGACAGGCAGTGGGGCTTCCCACCGTTCGAGGAACAGGTTTTTGGCTGCAAAGCAATGATTCTTGGTAGCGCAATTGGTAAGGTGCCGAACAAGTGCCCCGGATCCATGCTCCTTTTTATATTTTCGTATGGCAGGAACAAGTTTCCTGTCATCATAGTTTCGAGGGTCCCACTTGTGGTTGTATTCGATCCTGAATCCGGTAGCCCAATATTCATCTTTCCTGAAACCAACTGCCGTGTAGGCCCACATGGGCAGGGTATAGGATTTTGGGGAATAATCAACGGCCGGAAGGTGGGTACGCACAAATCCAGGTTCGAGGAATGCAGCCACCGCATAGCATTTGGAGATAACGCCATCGACCTCGATTTCAGATACGATTTCCAATTCGCCGGTAGACGGGTCCAGACCAATGGGAGGACAATCAGGAATATAGAAGAGTTTGCTGAACTCCGGCAGGGGAACTAAGTCCTCCCCTTTCAGGACACTGGGAGAAGAACCGGAAAAGCCCACCATTCGGAAATAGGGATGGTCGTAGATCCGGCCCTTGGAATCTGCATAAAGCATATATGGAAGGCTTTTTAAGCCCTCATTTTCATGATATATTTTTCTCACCATCTCTAAAAGCCTTTCGCATTGATTTAAAGAACACCTGTTCAATCTATATATTTTAACACCATCAACTTCAAGCCTAACCTGTTCAGGGAAACGTCAAAGTCAGATGGAATCCGGTCAAGAAAATCCCCTCGTCCGCCTCACTCCGCTTGGCAGGAGGCGGACCAAAATCGCCCTTTAATAAAGGGGTCTTAATATTTCCCCCCTTTGAAAAGGGGGTTAGGGGGGATTTTGAAACAAAAGACATTTCATATTATAATCATTATATTAGATGCAACTTTGACTCAGTCTTGCTAACCTGTTGACCACAAACCCGTTTTATGAATAGAATAACAGGAAAACACCGCTTCACCCAACGAGTGGAGAAAAAATACCCCTTATTCCATCCCCGCTAAAGACGACGAAAGAGAAGGGGATTAGATGATTTACAGCAATAAAAAAAATGATCGGGATTAGTCGATCATGAAAACAAGAAAAACCAGCGACCTGATTTCTGACAACAAAAAAGATGTTTTTTTCACCGGACACCTTGATATCATTAAAAAATATCCGGTTATTGGTGTCCTGGCATCCGGCAACGCCCCGGGACCAGTCGTGTGGGAGAGCTACCAGTTTTTTTATGCCCTGCGTGATGCAGATGTGACTATCGCCGGGGGCTGGCATTCTCCATTGGAAAAAGGTATCCTTGATGCCCTGATAGAGGGTAAGGCCAATGTTGCTTTTTTCGCGGCAAAAGGGCTGAAGGCACGGGGCTTTCAGCAAAAATTCAAGCTCCTTGACAGAACATCAAGGGGCCTTATGATCAGCCCCTTTCCGGACAGTATCACGAAAATCAACGGCACAGAGGGGCCTCGGTTGCGCAATGAACTTTTGGCCGCCATTTCAGATGTTCTTCTTATCCCTTACATCAAACCCAGGGGAAAGCTATTCCACATGCTCAAAGCAGAAAGGTCTTTCTTAAAAAAAACCTTTGTCTTGAATCATATTGAAAATGATAAATTGTCATTAGATATCAGGCGTGTTGACAGTAAACATGCGTCTGACTTGATTAATGAGGCTCAAGAGGCTTATATCAAGAGAAAATAATGAACGAGACCCTTTTTAGTATTGTCCCTTCAGATATCTCAGACATTAAAAGGCGATCCGCGGTCTTACGTCTTTTCAAAAAGCTCGCCTATAAAGTTGAAGACGACCTCAGAATGCCTTTTGGTGATCTTGAATTGCCGGGCAGACTCAAGGATTTTATCCAGAATGACGGAAAGGCTATCTACCTGGTTTCCAACTATGACCGCATGTTTCAAATCTATCTGTTTGAAACAAACAATCTGCTCCTCACACCCATCAAAAGTATCTGCCAGAGTTTCGCAAAAAAACAGGGGGATTACCTGTTCCTCTTTACGACTGACTATACTGAAATAGTCTTTGTCAATCCGTTGAGTCGTCCCGGAGGGGTCGAACTTCGAAGGCTCAAGCTTGATACCCGGCGGCAGGCTTTTCATACCGAGCTTCAGGTATTGAATGCTTTGGCCCTGCCGCAAGTGGACATGAATCCATTCGATATCTACGACCTGCAATGTGAGGCATTCCGCAAAGAACGTGTTACGGATGATTTTTACAAGACATACAAAAACGTATTTGAAGATGTAAGGAAATCATTAGGAAAGGTCCAGTCAGATGCCCAGGCACATGCCTTTACTCAGATATTGATGAACCGCTTGATGCTCCTCTACTTTGTGCAGAAAAGGGGTTGGCTTAATGACAGCACTGATTTTTTGAGGGAGTTCTTTGACAGATGCAGGCAGGACAAGAGAAAAAACAAATCCTTTTATAGAGACTATCTTGAACCCCTGTTCTTCAGGGCCTTTAACCGGGAAAACGGTTTTGAAGACCTTGATGCCCCTGATACCGTTAAGGAAATCTTCAAGAATGCCCCATATCTTAATGGCGGTATGTTTGTCCATTTAGAAGGAATTGAGCCGCCCGACATCAATGTCCCTGATACAGCCTTTGACCTTATGTTTGATAGATTGTTCGACCGTTATAACTTCACCGTGCGCGAAGACACCCCCCTTGACATAGAGATTGCTGTTGATCCTGAACTCCTTGGCAATGTTTATCAACGCCTTGTAAGTGAGGAAGAACGGGGCCAGGCAGGTCTTTTCTACACTCAGGCCACCGAGGTCAATTTTATGTGCCAGCGGGCTCTAATTGAATATCTTGCCCGTCATCTGCCTGAAAAAAGAAGAGATATCATTCGCCTTATCATGAATTATTTTGATCCCCCTGATGACCTTGATATGCCTTGGGAAAGCCTGGAAGAACACCTTGCCAAGGTCAAAATATGTGATCCGGCGTGTGGCTCAGGAGCCTTTTTAGTGGCTATGCTGCACCTTTTGGTGGTTCTCCGAACTCTTGTAAGAAAAAGATTTAATCAGGGCACCGACACCTTTGAACTCAAAATGGCTGTAATATCACAGAACCTGTATGGCGCTGATGTCAAGGCCCATGCGGTGCGCATTGCCGAGCTTCGTCTGTGGCTCTCCCTTGTGGTGGATGCTCCCGATGATTTTGTGCAAAAACACCCCGATGATCCGCTCCTACCTAATCTGACATATCGCCTTCGGCAGGGTGACAGCCTGATAGAGGAATTTGCCGGAGTGCCCCTTCACCTCCGCGGAGAGTTCAGTGAAACCGGCAAACGAATTCCTCAGATCACACGGAAAATATTTGATCTTGAAAACAAGATCTTCTATGGCAAGGTCAAAAGCGGAGACCTCTCCAAAATCAAGGGCGAACATCAGAAACTGGAAAAGGATCTATTCCAAGGAATCTTGAAAGACCGCATGCAATCGATTAGGGGAAAAATCGGTAGCCTGGAAATGAAAATGAAGCTGGATCAACCACCTACAATCCAGGGAGGCCTGTTTGAGAAAGCCCCAGAACAGATTCGCATTGATTTTAAAAAAGGCATAAAGAAAGAAATTACTGATCTTAATGCCAGGTTGGCCGAGTACAGGCGGCTTCTTGAATCTGAGGATTTTGGCAAGCTGAGTGATCGGGATTACGTGTTGTGGGAGATAGACTTTGCCGATGTGTTCATGAGCAAGGGCGGTTTTGATATTATTATCGGAAACCCGCCTTATGTGCGCCAGGAGGAGATTGGCCCGCCCACCATTGTTGACAGGCCCACAACACGTGAAGAACGAAAGGCGTATAAAGAAAAACTGATACGATCTATCCAAGCCTTCTTAGGCAAGCAGGTGAAAACAGACAAAAAGTCAGATTTATATGTCTATTTCTACTACCTTGGTATGTCTCTCTTGAATAGCAATGGGGTGTTTGTCTTCATCACCTCCAACTCATGGCTTGATGTAGGCTATGGGGGAGGTCTCCAGGAGTGGCTACTCCACAACATGGAGGTGAAGGATATTTATGACAACCAGGCCAAACGTTCCTTCAAGTCTGCCGATGTAAATACCGTCATCGTGGTCTTTAACAAACCTGAAGGAGATGCTCTTGCACACACGGCACGATTCACGGCCTTAAAAAAGCCATTCGAAGAGATCCTGTCAAGCGATACCCTCCTTGCCCTTGAAGATGCTGAAGGAATTGTAAGCACGGATGATTTCAGGGTCTATCAGGCGACCCAGCAGCATCTGCTTGAAGAAGGTTTTGAAAAAGACAAAGCACAGAAAGAGCTAAGAAAAACCATGCCTCTTGCCGGAAAATACAAAGGCAATAAGTGGGGCGGAAAATATCTGAGAGCGCCGGATATTTATTTCAAGATTCTGGAGAAGGCAGGGGATAAACTTGTGCGGTTGGGGGATATTGCGGATGTGAAATTTGGCATAAAAACTGGTGCAGACAGTTTTTTTTACCTTCAACGAAGTGATGCCGTCAAATTAGGAATCGAAAGAGAATATGTACATCCTATACTTGTATCTTCTAATCAGGTTAAAGGCTATATAACTAAAGAAGACGATACTGATCTGGTTCTGATAACAACTACGAAATCCAAAGAGGAAATAAAAGAAAGTGGTTTATTGCGATACATCGGGCGCGGGGAGTCGGAGCCGTTCCGAGGGCGTGGTGGTGCATCAATTCCAGCAAAACGCCCATCATGCAGAGGTCACAGGCCCTATTGGTATTCCATTTCTATTCCACCTATACCTGAAATATATTGGATGGAGATGAGAAGAGAAAGGTATTTTTCGCTTTTGAATAAAGCGAAATTGAGTGCTGATCATACTTTTTATGCAGTTTACCCTAACGGGGGTATTGATAGCGATTCACTCTGTGGAATTCTGAATTCCACCTTGATTCCCTTGTTTGTAGAAGTGTTTGCCAATGATCCGGGAGGTGGTGGAACCAGTCTCCAAACACCAATTGGAGAAATCAAAAGATTCGTTTGGATTCCTAAATACTTAATTGGATCAGACGAATTGAAGAAAACATTTAAACGTATTTGCGAACGGGAGAGTTTTTCAATACTCAAGGAGGTTTCACTTTCTGATCGCCGCGAACTCGATGCAATTATTTTTGATGCCCTCGGCTTCAGCAAGGATGAACAAGAGGCTGTTTATGAGGCAGTTGTTGAGTTAGTGGAGAAACGGCTTAATAAAGCAAAAAGTATTAAATTGAAGTGAAGGCTTAATCGCTCTAATACATTACAGGATCTGAAGAGAAAAGATCATTCCCGTAAAACATCGTGAGCTCGGGAAATCTTTTAGGCGACATCTGGAAAAATTTGAATATATCAGTATATATTTTTGGAGCAAAGATGACGACTAATATTTTGGAATTGATTCAATATATCACTTGGCTCGCAACTGAAAGGGGCGAAGTATTATCACCCATTAGGTTGGTGAAATTCCTTTACCTTACAGATCTATACCATGCCAGGAAAAATAGCGGGGTTACCTTAACTGGCTGGCCATGGAAATTTGTCCATTATGGCCCTTTTTGTGGGGAGTCATTGGGCACTATTAAAAGGGCTGTTGAAGAAGGTTTTATCGAAGCCTTTTCCTATGAAAGCCAATTCGATGATGAAGAACACTATTTATATAAACACAGAGCTGACAAAGAACCCATTATTGCCTCAAGCCTGCCTTTTTACATAACTGGACCGCTGCAAGGGGCCGTAAAAAAATGGGCAGGGGATACTTACGCCCTGCTTGACCACGTTTATTTTGAAACTGAGCCGATGATGGGTGTCCAACCAGGTGATCTGCTCGATTTTTCCAGTGCACAGGAGCCTGAACCTGCCAAACATATTTCCATGAAAAAGTTATCAAAGCAAAAAATAGCCAAAGGGAAGCAGTTGATCTCAAAAATAAGAGAAAACCAAGAATCATTGTTTCAATTAGTTCAAGAACGGCCCATATATGATGACGCCTATTTCGAAGCCTTGGATTATCTGAATGGAGATGCCCTGGATTTCCCTGTTCAAGGCGAGGTAAAAATCGAGGATTCTGTAACCAAATTTGATTAACGCATGGGAATTACACAATTAATAGATCCCTTTTACATTGATATGTCAGGGGAAAAATTCAGGGACAAACCGACATTGGGCCAGTTATGCTGGGTACCCTCGCCTCAACTGGACATTATCCCCCAAATTCTTGAAGTTCAGAGGGCTGACCCAACTGAGCACAACATTACTAAATTTACGATCAGGAATGTCCAGGAAACAGACTTTCAGAGAAAAAATGAACTACCCCTTTACAAGCTTAGACTGCGGTTGAACGAAGAACTAATCATCCAAAAAGCCAAAAGAAGGCCAGCTATAGTACTGCCGGCGACTAATACGGTCTTTGACGATGTAATTACATTCCTTAAATCCAAAGGCAAAAAGCACTTGCAGCAAGATAGTATCCTCGTTGTGCCCATTTTTGGTATTGAAAAACCTGACCATCCGCAAGGATTCCCTCCGATAATGACATCAAGAATAAAGGCATTGATGTATAATCAGTTTTTCTATTGCCCGAAAACACCCTCAGGAATGACGCCAATTGAAGGCGTTGCCCGATTAGACCGACTACAGGTCGTTTTTCTTGGTCAAAGGGCAAGTTACAAGCCCCTACCCATAAGATTATCAGATGATGCTATCCCTATATTAATGAACCTGCTTAGAGCATGGGTACGTATTAAAGGGACCACTGAAGACGAAAAGTATCTAAAAGAGTTGAGAGAGCTACTTAAGGAGACATTACCTGATTGAAGCAAAAAAGTATTATGTCCTAAAACTCCTGAATGTACCCGGACTCGGGAATGTTAAGGTGAAAAAGATATTAGATCACTGTCACCATAAAGGCATATCTATTAATGATTTTATTGAAGACATCATCCGAGGCGATAGGAAGACGCATTTATTAACTCCTTCACAGATAGATAGCCTGGGAGATAGGAATGTGCGGCTGGAAGATCAATGGGCAAGACTCAAGGAGCAGAACATTGAAGTG
>MVDB01000082.1 GCA_002050025.1 Desulfobacteraceae bacterium 4484_190.2 | reverse complement strand
GGTAAAAGCCACAGAAAATGCAATATCCACAAATGGGTAAACGTCATGGAATCACCCTTAAGATAGTGGCCCTCAGAAAAATTTCCAGCCCGAGCAAAATAAGTGCCGGGATAAGAAAGTAGTAATATAGCTCCCGGAAATGAAAAAATTCTTTGACCTTGATCTCGGTTTTTTCCTGATGATCTATGATATTGTATATCTCTGACAGCCGATCGCTATCGGCCGCCCTGAAATATTTTCCCTGCCCGATATTTGCCACACTCATCAAGGTCTTTTCATCCAGATCAACCCTCTGATGAACGATGCGGGTGCCAAACAATGTCTTGACCTTGAAAGGGGCTGGCCCCTTGCCCCCGACACCAATGGCATAGATCTTTACACCCAAGGCCCGTGCCGCATCAGCAGCCTGCTCGGGTGTTAGGTTACCTGCATTATTTCTTCCGTCCGTAAGGAGAATCAGGATGCGGGACTTGGCCTTAAGATCTTTTAACCTTTTGGCTCCGATAGCAATTGCTGAGCCAATTGCAGTTCGGTCACCGGCCATGCCGATCTCCATTTTTTTCACCAATTCCAGAAGGAGCCCCTTATCCATGGTCAGAGGACACTGGGTGAACGCCTCTTCTCCAAAAACCACGAGACCGATCCTGTCCATTTCCCTTTTTCCAATAAAATCACTGACTACTTTCTTGACAGCCGTAAGTCGGGAAACCGGTTCCCCATCTAACTGAAAATCCAGGGCCTGCATGGAGCCTGAGGTGTCAAGGCAAAGCACGATATCTACTCCTGGAGACCGTATATCTCTCGATACATTATAGAACTGGGGACGGGAAGCAGCCACTATCAAGAGGACGAGGCAAACTGCCCTGAGCACCATAGGCACCCTGCCCAAAAAAATATTGCCACTCCCCGCCAACCGGGCCAATGCGGAAGTAGTTGAATATGCGATGCTTGAGGGCTTTTTCCACAGGGAAACTGCGACCCATCCCGCCACCATAACAAGCATGAATAAAAGCACCGGGTAGGCAAACCTGAACATCATGATGAGATCCTCTGCTGCCCGCCTGATGAATCGCCTGTCTCCGGACCCGGGCTGGTTTCATGAATATAGGCAAGCGCGGTATTTACCTCTTCCTCTTTTCTGGCCGGTGTGGGGATTGTATCTGCAAATTTAACCAGATCAGCCTGCCGCAGTAAGGGCAAAAGTTTTCGATCCTGTTCGTTATCCATACACGAGGTGATCTCTTCTGTGGTGAATTCAGCGGCCGGAAAGCCTCTTATTGCCTCCAGGTACCGCCTCACTATTTCAGAAAAACGGAAATAGAACGCCTTGGCTTGCCCCTTCTCAAAAAGTCCCTGGGCCTCCAGGTGTTCAATCTCCTTTTTTGCCCATACATGCGCCGGATCCTGAGCCATGGCTGAGAGCTCCTTGCGGCGTCTCCTGTGGTACAACCAAAGAAGGCCAAGCACAATCATCAGTAAAAGGCCAGCTATACCGACGACCCATGGCAAGTATTTCCACCATAAAGGTGTTGTGGGAATAATCCCCTGGATGGGTCTGAGTTCAGCTTCTTCAGGTTTCTCTCCGAGGTTAGACAACACAGTAAGTGATACCGGGTCAGTTGTCAGCACCTGGGTCTTTCCATCTTTGTCCAGATAACTCACGGAGATTGGCCCTGTCTTCCATGAACCCAGTTGGTCCACCAACAGGGTGATCTTGATCTCATCCGGTCCTATTTCGCGGTCTATGTGGGTAAGGTCCTCGAGGCCCTTTATTTCCGGGATATCAGGAAACCCTGCCCCCTCAGGGAGATGATAGCCTAGGGTGAGGATCACCTCGCTACCCACTTTGGCCGAATCTCGATCCAGGGAAGCAGTCAGGGTTGGGCCAGTATCCCTGATATTACCCTGGGACCATAACATGGTGGGGCATAGAGGGACAGCCAACAGGACAATCAAGAGAATGCGGAAAAAAGATCTGTAAAACAGGGGATCTCCTCGGCGAAACTTCCTGGATACAAATTTCTTTAATTCCCAAATCTGAAATCTGAAATCCGAAATCGTCACAACCTTTTTCTCCTCTGATCAAAAAGGCGTGTCAACGGCTCAATTATTGGCCCATCTGTGTATAAATCCACCAGGTCAACCCCTGCCCTTCTGAGGAGTTCAGAGAGGTAGACAGCCTGCTCTTTGCGCACATTTTGCCACTCCTCCCTTAGCCGCTTACTTCGAGTATTAATCAACGCCACATGCCCGGTCTCAGGATCTCGAATGGTGACCAGGCCCACATCGGGAATGGCATCTTCCGCGGGGTCAGATACCCTGATCATTGTGAGGTCATGCTTCCTGGCCGTCAGCCTCAATGATCTCTCAAAACCTGTATCCATGCAGTCTGATATGAGAAAAACAATGGCATGGCGCTTTACAACTCGGTTTAAATAGGCAAGGGCCCCGTCTATGTTGGTGGTTAACTCTCTCGGTTCGTAGGTAAATATCTCTTTTATTAATCGCCACACATGGGACGCCCCTTTTTTCGGGGGGATATATTTTTCCACCTGGGAGCTGAACAGGATAGCGCCCACCTTGTCATTGGTCCTGATGGCCAGAAATGCCAGCATTCCTGCAACCTCGGCCAGGAGTTCTCTCTTGAATTTCTTTTTTGTACCGAATAAATGGGAGCCTGAAAGGTCCAGCACAAGGATAACCGTAAGTTCTCTTTCCTCGTGAAAGACCTTTACAAAGGGATGACCGAATCGGGCAGAGACGTTCCAGTCAATGGTACGTATGTCGTCACCGGGGTGGTATTCCCGCACCTCGGCAAACTCAATACCCCGGCCTTTGAAGGCACTTTCATATTGGCCTGCAAAAAGGTTATTGGCCAGGCGGTGGGTCTTGAAATGAAATCGTTGTATCTTTTTGAGCAGTTCCTCCGTGAGCATCTCAAGGGACCTCAATCCGTTCCAGCAAGAACTCAATCAGGTCATCGGTGCTTTTCCCTTCTGCCTCGGCCTCATAGCTCAGGATTATCCTATGCCGAAGCACGTCCGGGGCCATGGATTTTACATCCTGTGGAGTCACATAGCCGCGACCATTCAGGAAAGCATGGGCACGTGACGCCTGGTCGAGCCATATAGAGGCCCTGGGCGATGCCCCATAGCTGATCATGGGGCCTATATCAAGATCAAATTCCTGTGGATTTCGTGTGGCCCTGGAGATACGCAAAATGTAGTCCACAATTTTTTCTTCCATATGGATGGATCGAATCACCTTCTTAACCAACTCAATCTGGGAGACCTCCACAACACCCTTAATATTTTCAGTGACCGCACTATTGAACCTATCCATAATTTCCTTTTCTTCCTCGGCCGATGGATAATCCACCTTGATCTTTAACATAAATCGATCAATCTGGGCCTCGGGAAGCGGATATGTCCCCTCCTGTTCAATAGGATTCTGTGTGGCGAGGACAAGGAAGGGATTATCAAGGTGGAAGGTCTTCCCTCCAATGGTCACCTGCCTCTCCTGCATTGCCTCCAAAAGAGCGCTCTGTACTTTGGCAGGCGCCCGGTTAATTTCATCTGCAAGAATAATATTGTGGAAGATAGGGCCTTTTTTTATTTCAAAGGAACCATTGTCAGGTCGGTAGACCTGGGTACCCAAGATATCTGCGGGGAGTAAATCAGGTGTAAACTGTATTCTCTGAAACGTTGTCCGGATTGTTGCTGCCAGGGTTTTGACAGCCGTTGTTTTAGCAAGGCCCGGAAGCCCTTCCAAAAGCAGGTGGCCATCGCATAAAAGCCCTATCAGCATCCTTTCAATAAGATTCCTCTGGCCGACTACAACCTTTCCCATTTCCGATATAATCTGCCGGAGAACCAGGCTCTCTTTTTCGACGTTTTGTGTAATCTCCTGAATATCCATTGACAACCTTCCTTCCTAATCCAATTTTGATTTATTTTTCATAGAACACAGCTCATTTCTTGAATGTAGGCGCTTATTAGCATACGCGTAACTTTAAAACAAGATGAACGGCAATTTTCATTTGACTCTTAGCAGTCATAAAGTGGGTTTCGGATATTACAGCCCTATAACTTTTTCTTTTGATTCCTGATTTTTCTTGCATTTGATGCATAGTGTGGTTACAGGGCGGGCCTTTAGTCTCTCATCCGATATTCTATTGCCACAAACCTCGCAGACGCCAAAATTCCCTTGATCAATCCTTTCCAGGGCATCCTTGATCTTCCCGATTAATTTATTTTCCCTTTCTCTGATGCGTAAAACAAAATCTATGTCGGATTCTACAGATGCCTGATCAACAAAATCAGGGGATTCCTCTTTGAGATCAGCAATTTCATTGATAGTCTTATCTGCCTCTTCCATAAGCTCATTTAATCTTTGACTTAGAATTTCCCTGAAATATTCTTTCTTACTTTGGGTCAACATAATGTCACCATTAGGCAAAAAGTTAATCAAAATAATGCGTAACATCTCAATAAATTCGGGTGGAATTTATCCCTGGCCCAGACCTGATTAGCAATTTATATATTCTACAACTCCAGCTTTGTAAATATTGCAGCGATAAGAGCTGCGTCCCGTGATGTCGCACCAGGGCGGGCCGTAAGGATTTTATAGAAGGCTCACGCCTAAACTCCCACAGGCTATACAGCTATTGTAATTCTATCAAGGCATTAGTCCAGTTGTGAGTGCCCGAACTTATTGAGAACCTACAATAATGCGTTATAACTGCTTTAATATCATATAGATACGTAATGTTGCCAAAAACTAATTATGATTATTCAGAAATTTCAATTGAAGGATGTTGTCATTTCTTTGAACAAGAATTTTATTGTCGTTATTGTCGGTTGTAATTCCAAACCTGCTCAAATCCTCGATTGCCATTCTTCATTTTTTTTCCGTTACAGCCTGTCCCATTTCTTAAAGAAATGATCCATCCACTCTTCGAACGAGAGATATTTGCCTGTGCTATAGTCAAAACAGGGTTCAAGGGACTTACAATTTCCCTCATTTTTCATTTCATTGGCAAATTGTTCTAAAATCTGCTTTACCTCCTTCCTGGAATAGCCGTATTGCAGTGCAAGTTTTTTCGTTCCGTGAGCATTCCTGTAACTGGCAGACATCTGTCCGAGTGCTTTAATATGGAGGTTCCTTAGCTCCTCTTCGGGCAAACCCATTTGCTCTGCCACAAGAGATGCTCTTACAAAATGCTTGCGCTCTATTTCTGCCTTTAGCCCGTCATGTACCGTCTTTTCATTCATGTTTGAAGATACAAGTAATCAGAACATTGATCTTTGAGTTCAGCCCGGGCAGGCCATATTTCCTGCCCGGGATACATATTCATAGTAAATGATTAGTACATGTCTCCCGGAGGCATTGCAGGCATTTCAGGTTTCTTCTTTTCAGGCTTTTCAGCAACCATGGCCTCTGTGGTCAAAAGGAGCCCTGCGACGGATGCTGCGTTTTGCAGGGCAAATCTGGTGACCTTAGTGGGGTCGAGGATCCCTGCCTTGATGAGGTCTTCGTATTCGCCTGTTTCAGCATTAAACCCGAAATTACCGTTTCCGCCCATGACACGTTGTACCACAACGGAACCCTCAAAACCCGCATTGTTGGCGATCTGTCTGACCGGCTCTTCAAGCGCCCGTTTTACCAGGTTAACCCCTAGCTGCTCGTCACCCGAAAATTCAGCCTTTTCAAGCGCAGCCATGGCACGTATTAAGGCGACTCCACCACCTGGAACTATGCCTTCCTCAACGGCCGCCCTCGTTGCATTCAGTGCATCTTCCACCCTGTCCTTCTTTTCTTTCATTGCAGCTTCTGTGGCAGCGCCCACATTGATAACGGCCACACCACCAATAAGCTTTGCCAGACGTTCCTGGAGCTTTTCACGATCATAATCGCTGGTCGTTTCGTCTATCTGCACACGGATCTGTTTCACACGTCCCCCAAGGGCGTCGCTGCTTCCGCCGCCATCCACGATAGTAGTGTTGTCTTTATCTATGGTAATCCGTTTGGCAGTACCGAGATCATTTAAGGTGATATTTTCCAGCTTCAGACCCAGGTCTTCACTGACCACCTGACCTCCTGTCAATATAGCAATATCTTCCAGCATGGCCTTGCGCCTGTCACCAAAACCAGGGGCCTTGACAGCCGCACCTTTCAATGTCCCACGGATTTTATTAACAACCAGTGTCGCAAGGGCCTCACCTTCCACATCCTCCGCAACAATCAAGAGAGGTTTTCCCATCTTTGCAATCTGCTCAAGAATAGGAACCAGATCCTTCATATTGCTGATCTTTTTTTCATGCAAAAGGATATAGGGTTCCTCTAACTGGACCTCCATTTTTTCCGCGTCGGTGACAAAATATGGGCTCAGATAGCCGCGGTCGAACTGCATCCCTTCCACAATCTCTAAGGTCGTTTCCATACTTTTCGCTTCCTCAACCGTGATAACGCCCTCTTTGCCCACCTTTTCCATGGCCTCAGCGATAATCTCCCCGATTGCACTGTCATTATTAGCGGAAACGGTTCCCACCTGGGCTATCTCAGTCTTTTCCTTTGTGGGTTTTGATATCTTTTTCAATTGTTCCACCAACAGATTAACGGCCTTATCAATCCCCCTCTTAATGGCCATGGGGTTAGAGCCTGCCGCCACTAATTTAACCCCCTCACGATAAACGGACTGGGCGAGGATTGTTGCTGTAGTAGTCCCATCTCCGGCCACATCGGATGTCTTGGAAGCAACCTCTTTAACCATCTGGGCTCCCATATTTTCAAACTTATCTTCCAGTTCAATCTCCTTGGCGACTGTTACGCCATCCTTGGTAGTTTTGGGAGAACCCCATGATTTTTCGATGAGCACATTCCTGCCTTTTGGTCCCAGGGTCACCTTGACAGCATCGGCCAGGGTATCCACACCCTTTAACATCTTCTCCCTTGCCTTTCCGCTGTACTTGATCTCTTTACCTGCCATAGTTCAACACCTCCTCAATCATTTTTCCATTATGCCAAGGATATCATCCTCTCGCATAATGATATGTTCCACGCCATCAATTTTGATTTCAGTGCCGGCGTATTTGCCGAAAAGCACACGATCATCCTTTTTGACCTCTAAAGGTATCCGTTTCCCATTCTCGTTTAGCTTTCCAGGTCCGGCAGCCACTACCTTGCCCTCCTGGGGTTTTTCCTTGGCCGTGTCCGGGATAATGATCCCTCCCGAGGTCTTCTCCTCCTCATCGATCCTGAGGACCAGTACCCTGTCATTCAATGGTCGTATTTTCATCTCTTAAAACCTCCTCTTGAAAATATTTTGAATAAAAAATTGTTGATTTCCATATTTATTCATCAAAATCGTGGGCAAAAAGAATAAGCTCTCAATAAATTCGGGTGGAGTTTATCCTTAAGGATTTTATAAAAGGCTTACGCCTGAATTCCGAAATGGAATACAGCCATTGTCATTCGCTCAAAGCATCAACCCGGTTGTGAACGCCCCAACTTTTTGAGATGTTGCCAAAAAGGGTAACGTCTCAAAAAGTTAGGGCATTCCGACCGCTTCCCCCTTTTGCAACTTTTCACAATAAATATAAACATATTTTTAACACTGTCAAGACCATTCCCTTTTTTTTACTTCATCCCGTTTTTTAAAAGGCATTTTGTAACTGGTCAGGTTCACCGTTCAGGGGTTCAAGGTTAAATTGATTAAAGACAGGTACGATTCCAAACCGAATGCAGAGTTCATCCAGCTATTACAGTACGCAAAGCGCCATTGCACAAAAATCCGGAGCGAATTCTATATCGCTGAGAAAATATAAAGAAAGTCGCAAAGCGATTAGCCTTGAACTGTGAACCGTGAACCTGGACCTTTGAACCTGTGTAGTTACAAAAAATGAAACGCCTC
>MVDB01000231.1 GCA_002050025.1 Desulfobacteraceae bacterium 4484_190.2 | reverse complement strand
TAATACAACAAAAGGGCTCATATAAATACCCTCTCTATTTTTAACCTTTCATAACCAATTCCTCCGTTCTCTTTGAGCTTCATGATAGCCACGAGGTCATCATCGCTCATTAGTTTGACATAACCGTCTTTACAGTCAGGCACACTTAAGCCCTTATTCAGCTCTTTCAAGGTTGGCTGGTAGCCGTTTCTGACCTTTTTTGCAAGCGGCTCCCCTACCTGTATCTCGTGCATGCCGGGGATGGCCGCCCTGAGAGGGATTATTTTTCCCCTTAACAAAGAGTGAACCCCTGTTTGTGAGAGCACACTGGAACTAAGGGCATCGTTTACTTCAAAAGACCCGATGGCAATTCTTCTCAAAGAACTAAGATGTCCACCAGATCCAAGCTCTCTCGCCATATCGGCAGCAAGACTCCTGATATAGGTCCCCCTTGAACAGGTCACCTTCATTGTGATATCCGGCAGTTGCACAGACAGGATTTGAAGAGAATATACGGTGACGAATCGCTTCTTGAGATCTACATCCAGTCCCTTGCGAGCCAACTTGTAGGCCCGGGTTCCCTTATATTTGACAGCAGAAAACCTGGGGGGCGTCTGCTCGATTTTTCCAACAAAGGCCTTAGCCTTACTCCGTATATCTGCCGGTGTCAGTTGAGGCACTACACTTGTTCTAACCACCCGGCCTGTGGGATCCAAAGTATCTGTTTCAACCCCCAGCCTAATTGTTGCCAGGTAATTTTTTTCCCCGGCCATTAAAAAATTTGAGAGCTTGGTTCCCTGGCCCAGGAGAATAATCAGTAATCCGGTGGCAAACGGATCCAATGTCCCGGCATGCCCCACTTTTAAGGCCTTGTGTGCGTTGAAGGCGTGTTTAATCCCCTTCACCACATCATAGGATGTTTCGCCTTCATGTTTATCAATTAAGAGTATCCCATCAATTGGGTATTCCATCTAAAAGCTGAACAGCCTCTCTCAAAAAATCCTCCTTTAAGGCCCCGATAGATCCATGATAATCGATTCCTGCTGCCTTTGCATGTCCCCCACCTCCGAATCGGCTGGCCAATTGCGCGACATTTACCCGGCTATTGGAGCGCAGGCTGAACTTGTAATCATTTTCACCTGTCTGGCGAATCAAGACAGCTATTTCAACTCCTGATACGAACCTTGGATAGTCCACAAATTTTTCACTATCCTCCGGGCCTGCCCCGGCCTTTGAAAACATCTCGATAAAAATTGTCATCACCCCTATCTTGCCTGAATGGTAAAATTCAAGGGTGCCGAGGGCCATTTCCAGCAGCCTCAACCGGGAAAGGCTGTATCCATCCATCACTTCCCGGGATATTTTCCAGGGATTGGCGCCATGTTCTATCATCTCTGCTGCTATTCTCAGGCATGTGGGAGAGGTGTTATTATACCTGAAAGAACCTGTATCAGCCTGAATGGCAGCGAAGACATTACTCGCGACATCACGATCTACCGGAAAACCTCCCAGTTTTATAACTTTGAAGACCAGCTCACCGGTTGAGGAACTATTAACGTCGACTAAATTTAAACCACCAAAGAAGCTATTTGTTTCGTGATGGTCAATATTAATTAACGGCTTGAGTTTTTCGGCATTGCCCTGCAACCGTCCCGCCCTTTCTATTCCAGCGCAATCCAGGATCACTACAACATCAAAATCTCTTTCAGGATCAATATATTGAACAATGCTGTCAGCGCCTTTTAACCGGTTATTGGGGGGAGGTACCGGTGCCTCGGTCCAGAGAACAACATCCTTATCAGCGTTCAGCAGTGCCTTGCCAAGGGCGAGCATTGAACCGATGCCGTCGGCATCAGGATCTCTATGGGTCGTAATGAGAAAAGAACCCCCATCATTAAGCGTCGAAACAATCCTTTTAAGCGATGTCTCGAAATTCGGAAATGGTAAATCTGAATCAGGCACTTTCGCCTTCTTTATCCAGCCCTATTTCAACAAAGAGCTTATCCATATAGCTGCCCTTCTCGAGAGATGAGTCATGCACGAATGTGATTTCGGGAACATA
Organism: Desulfobacteraceae bacterium 4484_190.2; assembly: GCA_002050025.1. Taxonomy (GTDB): domain Bacteria; phylum Desulfobacterota; class DSM-4660; order Desulfatiglandales; family Desulfatiglandaceae; genus 4484-190-2. The sequence goes on along the minus strand of MVDB01000231.1, from coordinate 3,245 downwards.
CCTCAACCCCATTCGTAGGCCGATCTGCCTCTTGATAAAACCCCTTGCACTGTCTAAGCCTGCCTGAGCCTTTTCCACCTGGTCACTCGAACCCATCACACTGTAATAGATTCTGGCCAGTTACTGTGACTCCTTTCACCCTGGGATCTTTGACCCTTTCAAGGAGAAGGATTGAAACCTCCTTTTGGATCTGATCGCCTACTCTCACTGAGCGCTTACCAGCTAACATGCGAAACTCCAAAGAAAATGCCTAAAGTGTAAAAGGACAGCCGTAACTTCTCAATAAGTTCGGGTTGAATTTATCTGCAAAGATTTCATGAAAGGCTTCCGCCTAAATTTCTAACGCTTTATCTATTTCATCCCTGCCCCAGACCGAATTCATACCGTTCACACATTTAAAATCTCCATCTCAGTATGCACAATTTCTGCGAGATAAAGAGATTCAAGGAATCTGCCACTTATCGTTGGAGCCGACTTCTGCAATAGACACATTAAATCTGGATTTAACCTTATCCACCATGCTCCTGACCACTTTTCGCTTTCCTTTGAGAGATCGATTGTCAGTTAAACGAAATTCTATCTTCAGGCTGCCCACCACCATTCTTACAGCTCCGCTTCCAGTTCCTCAACCTCGTAAACTTCGAACACATCCCCTGATTTGATATCCTGAAAATTTTCGAGGCCTATACCGCATTCATACCCGCTCTGGACTTCTTTGGCATCTTCTTTGAACCTTCTGAGCGAAGATAGTTTGCCATCAAATACAACCACATCGTCACGCAGGAGCCTAACATTTGCATTTCGCACGACACGACCGTCCGTGACATAACAACCAGCAATTGACCCCACTTTTGGAATACGAAATACCTCCTTAACATCGGCACGGCCGATGACATGCTCCTTATAAACCGGTTCAAGGAGACCCGCCATTGCCAGACGAATGTCCTTTACCACGTTATAAATTACATCGTAGTACCGGATGTCTACATTTTCCTTTTCGGCAACCCTGATGCAGAAGCAAGCATCACGTCTGATTCTGTTATGGCACCTGTCGCAGAATGTATTATGTTAAGTTTGACCTCATCTGTACTTTGCTTAATTAGGGAATCGCCAACCGCTTCGAGAGAACCCTGAACATCTGTCTTCAGAACGATGTTGAACTCCTTTATATCCCCTTCCTTTATCCTTTCAAAAAGGTCATCAAGGCTGACTAAGCCCTTTCTTCCGACTACCTGCCTTTTGCTCTTATCCTTGCGGTGCTCAATTACCTGTTTTGCAGTTTTTTCATCCTGGACACCGATGAACTCATCCCCCGCCATGGGCACACCCGATATGCCATATATCTCTGCCGGCATGGCCGGGCCTGCAGATTTCATCTTTTTTCCCCTCTGATTAAGCATGGCCCTCACCCGGCCGTAGTTTTCCCCGCAGATGAAATGATCGCCTCTGCGTAGGGTTCCATTCTTAATGAGAACCGTTGCGACAGGACCTTTACTTTTGTCCAGTTTTGCCTCAATAATGGTTCCTCTTGCGGGCTTATCGGGATTGCCTTTTAGTTCGAGCATTTCGGACTGAAGCGAGAGCAGGTTCAGCAACTCATCAACCCCTTCCCCTGTCTTCGCAGAAATATTCCCGAAAATGGTGTCGCCACCCCATTCTTCGGGGGAAAGATCCAACTCAGCCAATTCTCTTTTTACCTTTTCCGGGTTGGCTTCCGGTTTGTCAATCTTGTTAACGGCTACAACAATCGGGATCTCGGCCGCACGTGCGTGATTGATTGCCTCTTTCGTCTGCGGCATAACACCATCGTCCGCAGCCACAACAAGCACAATGAGATCCGTTACCCTGGCACCTCTTGCCCGCATGGCCGTAAAAGCTTCATGCCCTGGAGTATCAAGAAAAACGATGTCACCACCCTCAGTCTTGACGTAATATGCTCCGATATGCTGTGTTATTCCGCCCGATTCTCTACCTATTATATTGGATTTCCTTATATAGTCGAGCAAAGAGGTTTTTCCATGGTCAACATGTCCCATAATAGTGATTACCGGTGGCCTTGGTACCAGATCTTCAGCTCGGTCTTCGGTTTCTGCAAACAGGTGCTCCTCCTCAAAAGTATCCAGTTCCAGTTCATAGCCAAATTCATCCGCCAGAACAGATGCGGATTCAAAATCTATAGGCTGATTGATATTGGAGGTAACGCCCATGGTCATCAATTGTTTGATTAACTCAACTGCTTTTGTTCCCATTGCCTTGCCCAACTCGGCAATTGTAACGGTTTCTTGAACCTTGATCCTTCTCTTTATAGCCTTTGGAACAGTAATCTCGGTTTGTTTACCTGTTTTGACAACTGTTTTGCCCCTTCTGCCGGCGTTTTTACCCTTACGCCTGGGGCCACGCCCTGCATACAGGTCAGCCTTTTCATATACCTCTCTCTTTCGCCGACGGAATGAATCTTTTACCTCGACCTCTTTCTTTTGTGGTTTTCTCTTTTTCTTTCTCTTCTCAGAGGTCGTTTCAGGTCTGTCTGTTCTCACCGCTTCCCTGGTTACCTTCAAGGGTTCTGGTTCTACAGGTATCGGCCTTCGGTCGGGGCGCCTCGGCTCCTTTTTCTCAACACGTTTTGCCAGGATTTCTCTTAAAGGCCCTTCTTCCGCACTTTTAATGATTTTCGCGGGTCGCTCGATCTTTTTCTTTTTTCCCTTTTTTGGCTTGCCCTTGGGCGCTTCTACAGGACTAATGATCTTCTCGGCTGGAATCCCCGGTTCCGCCTTTTGCACCGGAAGCCCTTCCTTCTCTCCTTCCTTCTCTAAAACACCTTCGCCGGCTAAATCTTCACCAACTTTGCCTTCTTCCCGTGGCTCTTCCGGCTTTATCTCCTCGGCCCCCTCTTTGTCCGCTTCCTCCTCTACTTTTGCTGCCGGGATTTCTGCTTCAGTCTTCTTTATTTTTCTCCTCCGACGAATGACGGTCGGTTTTATCCTTCTCTCTTCAATAAATTCAGATACAACACCAGACACAATTTCTTTTGCCTTTAAAACAGCATCTTCATCCAGAGTACTCATGTAGTTCTTGATACTAATGCCGCCGCCGAGCAATTTTTCTACCAGCTCTTTGCTGTCAATACTTAGCTCTTTGGCCAATTCATAGACCCTGACTTTCGCCATTTACTCCCCCAAAGTTAATTTTTTACAGAAGTGGTAGTAAGTTCTCAATAAATCCGGGCTGAATTAGAAAAATCCCCC
>MVDB01000004.1 GCA_002050025.1 Desulfobacteraceae bacterium 4484_190.2 | reverse complement strand
CTCACCATGGCTGAAGCAGACCCCAAAAAGGGCATTATTACCATTATATATCAGATTGTCGGGAAAACCACGGCCCTGTTCAAATCCCTTCAGGTGGGGGATAAGTTTCAGGATGTGATTGGGCCTTTGGGCAAGGCCACTCACCTTGAGAAAGTGGGAACCGTAGTCTGCGTGGGAGGAGGTACAGGTGTTGCCGTCATGCATCCTATTACACGTGGACTCAAGGAGGTCGGCAACAATGTAATTGCCATTATAGGTGCAAGGACCAAGGATCTTCTGATCCTGGAGGACAAAATGACAGCAGCCTCCCACGAATTACATGTGTGCACGGACGACGGATCCTACGGCCATCATGGGTTCGTGACAGATGTACTCAAAGAGATCCTGGAAAAGGAAGATGTAAAACTCGTGGTGGGAATCGGGCCTGTGCCCATGATGAAATTCGTGTGCAAGGTCACCGAACAATTCAAGGTCAAAACCCTTGTTAGCCTGAATTCCATAATGGTGGACGGGACCGGAATGTGTGGTTGCTGCCGTGTGAGTGTAGGAGGAAAGACCCAGTTTGCCTGTGTTGATGGCCCTGAATTTGACGGGCATAAAGTTGATTTTGAAGAGTTGATGCAGCGCCTTCAGGCCTATACGGCGGAAGAGGCCACTGCCTATGACAAATATAAGGGCGAATGTAAGCTGGATTAGGAGGAGGATAGTATGGCAGAAAAAAAAGTTAAAAAAGAAAAAATTCCCAGGCAACCAATGCCGGAACAGGAGCCTGAGGTTAGAAGACGGAATTTTAAGGAAGTTCCGATCGGGTATTCCAAGGAATTGGCCATGAAGGAGGCTGAAAGATGCCTTCAATGCAAAAATCCCACATGTGTTTCAGGCTGCCCGGTATCTATAGATATCCCAGCATTTATAAAACTAATCAAGGAAGGTGAATTCACCAAATCGGTTCGCAAAATATGGGAAAAAAACGGCCTTCCGGCTGTGTGTGGCAGGGTTTGTCCGCAAGAAGACCAATGTGAGGGCGCGTGTATCCTCGCCAAGAAAGGAGAACCAGTAGGCATTGGTAATCTGGAGCGTTTTGTTTCCGACCTCGAACGCGAGCATGGTACAGGGGAACTGCCCCCAAAGGCCAAACCCACCGGAAAACGGGTGGCTGTCGTAGGATCCGGTCCATCAGGATTGACCGTAGCCGGAGACCTCACACTAAAGGGCCATGATGTGACAATATTCGAGGCCTTTCACAAGCCCGGTGGTGTCCTTGTATATGGGATACCCGAATTCAGACTTCCAAAAGAGATTGTTTTTTCAGAAGTGAATTTTCTTGAAAGGCTTGGCGCAAAACTGGAATGTAATACAGTAGTAGGGCGGATCGTATCCGTAGATGAACTTTTTGAACAGGGATATGATGCCGTCTACGTTGGCGTAGGCGCCGGTTTGCCGCGTTTTATGAACATACCGGGTGAAAATCTCATAGGTATCTACTCAGCCAATGAGTACCTGACCAGGTCCAATCTTATGAAGGCGTATCTATTTCCCGAATATGACACCCCCATTGCCAAGGGCAAAAATGTCGCCGTGTTCGGGGCCGGAAATGTAGCTATGGATTCTGCGCGAACCGCCATGCGTCTAGGTGCAGACACGGTCCGCATCGTTTACCGTCGCTCCCGTGAGGAAATGCCCGCCCGGGCCGCTGAAATCCATCATGCAGGAGAGGAAGGCATTGAATTCTACCTCCTGACCGCACCGACCAAGTTCATAGGAGATGAAAATGGCCGCGTAACGGGAATGGAGTGCCTTAAGATGGAATTGGGGGAGCCGGATGAATCCGGACGGCGCCGTCCGGTACCTATCAAGGGCTCTGAATTCCAATTAGAATGTGACATGGCTGTTATTGCGGTAGGCGCAGGGGCCAATCCCCTTTTGACCCAATCCACAGAAGGGTTGGAACTAAACAGGTGGGGTTATGTCATTGCCGACCCCGAGACTGGCAAGACCACCAAAAAAGGCGTCTGGGCCGGTGGAGATATTGTAACCGGTTCAGCCACGGTCATTCTGGCCATGGGTGCAGGGAGGGCGGCCTCCGATTCCATACATCAGTACCTCACATGGGGGTGGTAATAAAGCCCTCTTTGTAACCTAAAATAGACAGTTCACAGAATAGGGGAGGTTCTATATCTCCCCTATTTTCATATCCATCAATCCGCGACTAATATTAGTTGCAATTTCAACATAGATCTGTTATATTCCACCTGAAAAAAGAGGATTAATGAGTCGAAAAGAAAAATTATTAGCAAGGTTGCCACAAAGGCCAAAAGACTTCACATGGGATGAGCTGGCAAGCTTGCTAAAAGCTATGGGATATGTGCAAAGAAAAACTGGGAAAATGGGAGGCTCAAGGAGGAGGTTTGTCCACCCCACAGCCCCCACAATTACGCTGCATAAACCTCACCCTAGCCGCATTGTAAAGATGTATGTGATTAATGATATTTCGGAACTCCTTAGAAGAGAGGGGATGATATGAAAGATATGATGGCATATAAAGGATATTTTGGCTCCGTACATTTTAGTGATGAAGACCAGATATTCCATGGGAAAATTGAATTTATCCGAAGCCTTGTTAGCTATGAGGGTACAGATGTCAGAAGCTTGCGCACGGCATTTGAAGAGGCCGTTGATGACTATTTAAAACTATGTGAAGATGAGGGTACAGAGCCAGAAACGCCCTTTAAGGGAAGCTTCAATGTTCGCACAGGAACTGATTTGCATCGAAGAGCGATGCTATTTGCAAAATCTAAAGGGACAAATCTAAATTCAATTATTACAGATGCATTAGAGAAGTATTTGTCTACTATCGACGGCGCTTAACGGGCGCGAGATGCTCCGCCATCGAGTGCCAGTCAGCGCTACGCGCCGCCTAACCGAAAGGAAAAGGCAACAAGCCGTACAATAAAATCGATAGCGACCCGAGGTAAAAATGATGAAATTCTTGCAGAGATTGAAGGGTTATGATAGATTTGCCTGCATAATTAAAAACGAGAAGAAAAAAGGCCTCAATAAGGCCTCTGTATTTTTTTGTAAACAATCGTGCTTGAAAAGGAGGTGAACACATGGAAAAGATGCTTTTTATCATTTCGAAAGGATTCGAGAAGGCAGGGGCTGCCACCAGGGCGTTCCAATTTGCCAAAATAGCCAGGGAAAAAGGTCACCGGGTTAAGGTCTTCCTTGTGGATGATGCGATCTCATGGGCACAATTCGGCATGGCAGAGTCGGCAAAGGCCCTCACCGGAGAGGAGATGAAGCCATTAATAGACTACCTGCTCGAGAAAGACGGTGAAATAATCGCCTGTAAGGCCTGAGTGGATCACAGGTTTTTATCTCCCGATGAGATGCTTCCGGGGGTAAGTATTGAAGGCGCGCCTTATTTAATTGATCTTATGGCCGAGAATAAGTGCGTGACCTTTTAAGCAGCGTTAGGACTGGGCTACTCTCTTGATACCAATACGCCATTAGGAGTTGTAGCCCTGCCCTCCCTTGTTATGTGCAGTTGTATTTCCCCGTCACTTTGATCGATAAACAGCGCTTTTTCAGTTTAGGGTTTTTGTCTGCCTTTACAGTTTTCCATTTTTGCCAAATTTTACCTTCACTATTGCAAAAAACCTACACGGAGAGGAGGATTTAGCTATGAGAACAACAATTGCATCCTTTTTGGCCATAGTATGGGTCGTAATTATTGGTTGCTCCACGGCTGGCGCCCAAAGCCAGATCACCTTTTGGACAACCGAGGTGGAGCAGGATCGGCTGGAGACCCAGAAAGAAATCGCCCGTGCATTTACCCAGAAAACCGGAATAGACCTCCGAGTGGTCCCCGTGCAGGAGAACCTTTTAACACAGCGGATTACTGCCGCGTATGCAGCGAGATCTCTCCCCGATGTGGTCTTCCATCCTATTGATTTCACTATCGGGTGGGCCGAGGCAGGGATTCTGGATAATAAATCTGCAACGGAGGTTGTAAACCACCTGGGAAAAGATACCTTTAGCGCAGGGCCTTTGACGCTTGCTCAAGTTCCGAAGGGCTATGCCGCCGTCCCTGCTGACGGCTGGGGCCAGCTTCTGCTATACCGCAAAGATCTCTTTGAAAAGAAGGGATTGCCAGTTCCTGAACGCTGGGATCATATCCTCCAGGCAGCCAAGGCATTGCACAATCCGCCTTTGATGTGGGGTTTTGAGGCTGCCACCGACCCTGGGCAGACTTACACCCAGCAAGTATTCGAACATATTGCACTTTCCAATGGCGTGAGACTGATTGGCCCGTCCGGCAAGGTCACCCTGGACACCCCACAGATGGTGGAAACCTTGGAGTTTTATAAAGCCCTTACCCGTTTTACCCCACCAGGCAACCTCTACTGGCTCCACACCCGGTTGGACTATCTCACAGGGCGAGCGGCCATGATCATCTGGTCTCCATTCATACTGGACGAGCTTTCAGGGCTTCGGCGGGATCAACCTGTTGTTCCCGATATCGCCAAGGGCGAGCCCGGTTTCCTGGCGAGAAATACCGGTTTTGTAACCATCATTCGGGGTAAAAAAGGGGCCGCTCAATACGGCCAGATAAACTACCTCGGTATCACCCGGGATGCCAATAAGGCCACAGCCAAAAAGTGGGTGGAGTTTCTCCTCACCGACGGGTATCTTCAGTGGTTAGGGATGGCGCCAGAGGGTAAATTGCCAATGCGTAAAGGGACCCGAGACAAGCCAAACTGCTTTATTGACGGATGGATGGGTCTCGAGTTCGGGGTCACAACCCGGGCCAAAATCTCCAAGTTTTACGGAATGGATGTAGTAAAAGCCATCATAGCCGGAGTGGATGGGTTCGATCGCTGGGGATTTGCCAAAGGAAAAGGGGCACTTATCTCCAAGATCTATGGGACAAAGATTATTCCGGAGATTCTAAAACGATTCCTGGATGGCGAATTGAACGCGAAGCAGGCCGCCCGGATGATGGACGAGCGGGTGAAAGCGCTGGAGGACTCATGATTGACTATACGCCTCATCTTTTAACCAATAAAATTAATCTGGATCCGAGTCAATAATCAATAACCAATAGTCAATAACCAATGGTTAATCGTCAATCTCTTTTACATCAAGAGGCCCGGCTTGCCTTCTGGATGCTGGCCCCCACATTCATAGTGGTCATGGCCTTTGTGGTCTTCCCGGTGATCTGGAACCTGTGGCTCAGCCTCAAACCCGTCTCACTCGGAGCCCTTCGAGGGACATCCCTTTTCGAATTCAACCTCAGCCTTGTAAATTTCCACAAGGTATTTGGAGATCCGGATTTTGTTCCGATCCTTCTGACTACGTTATTTTATACAGTTGGAGGAAGCATTCTATCCATTATCCTGGGGCTGACGGCTGCCCTCCTGGTCCATGGGGAATTCCCCGGCCGGGGCCTGTGCAGGGGCCTCTTCATTGCCCCCTATATCGCACCTGTGGTGGCAGTCACCTTCACTTGGAGTTTTATTCTGGACCCCCAACTGGGCGTCCTCAACTGGCTGGCCGTGAACACGGGCCTCCTGACACAACCGATTCCATTCCTATCTCAACGCTGGATGGAATTGGATATCACAGGTATGAGAGTCCGCCTGCCTCTCGCACTCACTTCTGTGATCTTATTCGAGGGATGGCGCTATTTTCCCTTTGCCTTTCTGTTCATTCTTGCACGCCTCCAGAGCATTCCGGATGAGCTCTACCATGCTGCATCGGTCGACGGGGCAAGCCCGTTTCAGCGGTTCTACAACATCACTCTTCCTCAGCTTGCCACGGTCTTGTCAACGCTGTTTCTCTTCCGCTTCATCTGGACCATCAACAAGTTTGACGACATTTTTCTGCTCACACGGGGACATGCCGGCACCAAGGTCATAACCATAAAGATATACGATTACGCCTTTGGTGAGTTCAACATAGGTGCGGGTTCTGCAGTGGCCATGGTCCTTTTTGCCATACTCTTGCTCTTTCTCTTTATCTACTTCCGCTGGATTGTAAAGGAGATGAGATAGGATGAGTCGAGAACATCTGGAGACAAACATCATCCGGATCCTTCGGATATTAGGGATCATCTTCTTCATCATAATCGTTGCCTTCCCCTTCTACTGGATGATTGTCTCTTCTTTCAAGTCCCTTGAAGAGCTTCTCATGAGGCCCGCAAACCTATGGCTGGATATCAGAAAAATTAATTTCAATGCCTACTATGAAGTCCTTTTTGAACATGGCTTTTCCCGGTACATCGCTAACAGCACATATGTCTCAATCATCACCGTGGCGCTCTCTGTCACCTTAGCCACAGTGGGGGGTTACGCCGTCACCCGGCTTCGTTTTCGCGGCCAGGCGTTTATGTCTTACAGCATCCTGATTATCTATATGTTCCCGGCCATCGTCCTGGTGATACCCCTTTATGTGGTATTTTCCCACATGGCGCTGCGGGATTCCATACATGTGCTCATTCTGGTCTATCTGGCCCAGACTCTTCCTGTAGCACTATACATGCTCCGGAGCTATTTTCAAACCCTACCCGTGGAAATAGAGTACGCAGGACTGATAGATGGATGCAGCCGTATGGGTGTGATCTGGCGTATCATTATTCCCCTCTCCGCACCGGCCCTTGCAAGCGTCGCCCTATACACATTTATGATCGCCTGGAATGAGTTCCTGTTTGCCTTCATGTTTCTGGATACCCCTGAAAAATTCACCCTGTCCAGAGGGGTCGTCCAATTAGCAGGAAGTGTACATTTATCCAAGCAGCTCGTGATGGCCGCTTCAGTCATGGTGACTGTCCCCATTCTCGTTCTGTTCCTTTTCTTTGAACGCTACCTGGTTCGGGGCCTTACTTCGGGGGCCATGAAAGGTTAAACATGGCATCACTGACCTTAAAAGCAATTACCAAACGATTTGGGAAGGTTATGGCTCTTTCCCGTGTAGATATTGAGGTGAAAGATGGGGAGTTCTGTGTACTTTTAGGGCCCTCGGGCTGTGGAAAGAGTACGCTGCTCAATATTATTGCAGGTCTGATTCCCCAGGATCAAGGCACAGTACTACTGGATGGTCAGTCCGTTGACAGTCTCGCCCCGCGGGACCGGGATATCGCTATGGTTTTCCAAAGCTATGCCCTTTACCCCCACATGTCGGTATCCCAGAATCTGAGCTTCGGGCTTCGCATGCGCGGAACCCCCAAGCCAACCATCCGCGAGAGTGTACAGTGGGTAGCCCGCCTCCTGGGCATCGAAGATCTTCTGGACCGAAAACCACGGGAACTCTCTGGAGGACAGCGGCAGCGCGTGGCCATGGGCAGGGCATTAGTGCGCCGGCCAAAGCTTTTTCTTTTGGATGAGCCTTTGAGCAACCTGGACGCCCGCTTACGGGCCAACGTACGGCTGGAACTCAAACAGATGCACCATCAAATCCAGGGGACCATGATTTATGTAACCCATGACCAGGTGGAAGCCATGACCCTCGGGGACAAGGTGGTAGTTATGCGCGACGGCAAGGTACACCAGATCGGTCCTCCCGAGGCTATCTACTCTTACCCTTCAAACACATTTGTGGCCACCTTCATCGGATCGCCAGAGATAAATTTGTACAGGGGAATGCTCGTTCGAAAAGATGGTCTTCCCCATTTTCAGGGAGCAGGCTTCTCCCTGAATCTTGGCAGGCTTCAGATCGACCTTAAAGAAGGCGAGGTAGAAGTGGGAATCCGTCCTGAAGATATCGGAACCGGTCAGGCCGAGTCGATGGATCTCAGGGCCAAGGTGGAGATGATAAGTTACGTGGGTTCAGAGAAGTATATCCATGCCCGTCTCGGTGATGAGGCATTGACATTCTGCGCTCCTAAGGACACGGCCTTGCAACCGGGGAACGTTGTCCACGTGGCTGTTGATCCAGGCCGAGTGCATATTTTCCATAAAGGCCGGAGAATCTGACGTGCCCCAACTCCAAAGACATCCCTTGAGTCCTTGCTTATTGTTTCCTGGACCCGGGTTCCAGCCCATTGATTGCTTTCATTTATAAGGAAAAGAAATTATTACGGATTTCTACAAAACATGTAACATGTCAAAAAATGTGGGTATATTTTTATTCCCTGGGGGGCCATGCGGGTTTCTTTTTTAAAGGCCGCAATCCCGCCTATATATACCCATAATGGCATACAATATATTGTGTCTCATGACATTTTGCGCAAATACTGATTTTGGCATATGGCATTATCAAGCCTCGGATTCCACCACTAGGAGGCTTTCCGAGAATGGCTTCGTAACGAGATCGAGCGAAAATTTTCGACCTGTGCGGTTAGAATTTTAACGCTCGTTGTAGATTATAACCGCCCGAACTTATTGAAAAGTTACTAACCGCACAGGTCGTAAAATTTTGAGTTTCTCTTATTTGCCTTTGAATTCTCCCTTTCGCTTTTCCATGTATGCGGAAATTGCCTCGGCAAGGTCCTCAGATGGCATGATCATGCTGGATCTGGCCGCATTGAATTTAAGAGATTGGTCCAGACCGACTTCTTCGTCATAGAGCAAGACCTCTTTGGCTCCCTGTACAGCCAGGGGCGGATTATCGGCAATTTCTCGTGCAATTTCAAGGGCTTTTACGTTGAGTGTCTCCTGATCAGGATAAACATCGTTTACCAGGTTAATGGCCTGGGCCCTTTGGGCATCAAATCTGTGCCCGCGGAATGCGATTTCCCGGGCATGGCCTCGTCCCACCACTCTGGGGAGTCGCTGCAATCCGCCTACATCGGTGATAATGGCGAGTCTGGCTTCAGGAAGGGCAAATATGGTTTCAGCCGAGCAGAGGCGGATATCGCAGCAGAGGGCAAGTTCCAGGCCTGCTCCAAGGCAGTGTGCATGAATGACCGCTATTGTCGGTTTGGGAAGACGTTCCAGACGGGTGTGAATATCCTGGACTTTTCTGATTGCCCAGAATAGGTGCATCTTCTGTAAGGCACTGGGAGTGCCCATGATATCGGAAAACAGAGAGTTATCCGGACTCAGGTCCAGACCGGCACAAAATGATTTTCCCTCTCCACGGAGAAGAACCACCATTGCTTCTTCATCTTTTTCGGCAATGCCAATAGCCACATTTAGAGCCTCCCAGACCTCTGGATTCAGTGCATTGCGCTTCTCAGGTGTATTAAGTGTGATGAATCCAATATGTCCTTGTCTTTGATAAATTACCAGATTTTCCTTACCGGATTTTTCTCCAGTCATTTTGAACTCCTCATGCCGATTATTTGTAATATCTAATTCTCGGACAGCCTCATAGAATGCTCCTCTTGTTCAAGCCCGAATCTCGATTGTCGGGTAGATGCCTTTGAGCCTGCCTTTGGGGTAAGGCTGAATTGTATTAAAAGAAATGTCTTGATCCTTTTGGGCATGGCCACGGTTTTTCTTGCCGTCAAAATAGGCCCCATTGGCCTTCAGAATATGCTCGATGCGGCGTTTAAAGGCTTTTACAAAGTCCAGTCCACTGCCCTGGAAATGCATAGGCCCAAGGCTGAATTCACCTTGGATCTCAGAAAAGGATTTAAGAGAAAGCGTATGTTTCTCAAGGTCCCACCTGTTTCTTATGTAGCCCCATATTAGATGCCTGGCGGGAATGTCTAAAGGTTCGTCAAGATCGATAACTGTGTGGGGCATAATGATACTTTCTTTTCCTATTGTCAGGGGGCAATCCCGTTTCCCATAAAGGAAAGCATTAAACCCTACAAACACCTTTTCCCCTAACCGGCCATGGATGATTTTACCGCCATGGGCCGTGATATTATTCCCTTCCAGACGGGAATCAATGATGTAACAGTTCTCCTGGGCATTGGCCCCTTTTCCTAACCAGGCATTTTCCAAAAATGCCCTTTGTGCCACCAGCACATTTTCATTGATCCGGGTTTTTCCCTTGACAACGGCATAACGACTAAGGGCTGCCCCGCTGGCAACAGATCCATAAGGCTTAAGATCGACCACCTGGAAGATCCTTTGAAAATCTCCTTTTCGGCTGTCGATAAAATCCATAAAGAGTCCCCGGGGCGATTTACCCGTCTCAAAACGGATGTATTTGTCTAAAACTTCCTCAGAGAATTGATAACTGAAGTCAAATGCATTTTCATTTCGGATCCATATCTTTCCGGGTTCTATCATCTGATGAAAGAGTTCCCCTACCTGCAGATATGAAAACGTTCCAATGACACAGTCATGGAGTGTGGTGAGGTCCACTGTACTGAATGGCCCGAGAAAACATCCCTCAACCGGGGAACCATGAATATTGGCAAAATGGGTGGAGACCGTGTTATGGATAAAGAATTCCTCCGGATTCTCCGGATCATGGGAAAAATTATGAACCAGACTCTTTATGAGGTAACTATCTTTAATGTGGATGGTTTCATCTTCATGGAGGAAAATATCCCAATCCTGAAATTTAAACATGTCCCCTTTGCTCTTCAGTTCGTCCCCACGAACGTCACTTTTGTAAAGGACGGAGTGATCAACACTACATTTGCCCAGAAAATAGCTCCCTGCCAGGCTGGACTGGCTGAAACGAAAATGGAGGGGGTGGTAGGGTGTTAGCCCGTAAAAGGCGTAGAATTTACTGAATTGTATCGATGGAATGACCTTTCGAACATACGAGTCCACATCAAATGAGAATTCTCGCAGATTTATGTCCACCCTGCTGATAATTCGGTCAATGAGTCTTTCAAGCTGTTTCATTCCACCTTCCTTAGCTCAGATAAGCGAGAAACTATTTTGCAAACGTACTCAGGTTCCACTTATGGCATACGAAGTTGCGTTGAAAAATGACTATTTCTGTTTCTTTTAAGCCGTTTTGATACTCGTAACGAAAATCTTAATTAAACGTCTCAGAAATTCTACAACTTATTGAAATTATATGTATTTATTGAGGGTTTGTGATTTTGACTCACACATGGAATAGTGGAAAGTAGAAGATCCCGTCTCTAGCGGGATTGGTGTTTAAAGTAATTTATGTTTTTATGCATATTTTTTACTATATTTTCAAGTGGAATATTGCCAATATTCCATTTCCCCAAAATCCATTGTTCCATCGTTCCATTATTCCAATTGGGGCGAAGCCCCTAAGTTCTGGTACCTTCTGAATAAGTTTTAACCATCTTTGGGTCTCCCTAAGTTCCTTTAATGAAATTCTTGCCTTTGCTTTTGTCTTTCATTCAATATTCGATGTTGGACGTTCGATGTTCAATGTTCATCTTTTCCACCCCCTCCTGGGCAAAAATAATTCAGTGCTTATGCCCTTAGCCCCCCATTGTCACGGGCATCCCCATCAAAGGCCAGAGGACATAAACAGCAAACCCTGTCACAATCATAAGAATAATACTTGCCGGTATTCCATAGAGGAAAAATTCGCCGGTGGAAAACTGCCTCGAATCATAGGCGATGGCATTGGGTGCCGCACCCACGAGCAAGAGAAAAGGCATTCCTGCTGTTACCAGGGAGGCGAAGAGAATAACCTCAGGCGCTACCCCCAGATATGGGGCTATAACCAGGGCCACAGGAAGAACAATGGAAATGGCAGCCACGTTCATAATGAAATTGGTCATAATCATGAGGAAGAAGGCAATTCCCATGATAAATACAAACCATGTGGATTCCTTGAACATAACAAGCCAGTTTACGGCCATCCATTTGGCTGCCCCGGTTTCCCACAGGCAGAAGCCAATACTCATGGCCCCTGCAAACAGGAGAATGATATTCCAAGGGATTTCCTCGAGATCATCAAGATCCAGGATGCCGGTGATGAAAAAAAGGATTGTGGAGATCAGGATAATGGCTGTTTTGTCAATAGGTTGAAGCGCCGGGACGAAAGAGCGCAGAGCCATGGCAATAATACACCCGAAGACAATGACTGTGGCTGTTATTTCCTTTTGCGTGATTGCTCCCAGTTCGGCACTGAGTCGTCTGGCCTTTTCTCTCAGGCCGGGGATAACTTTCTTCTCAGGCTTGAGAAAAATCATGAAGAATCCCCAAAGGAGTAGGGTCATGATCCACCCTATGGGGAGCATGTAATAGGTTAGCTGAAAAAATGATATGTTTTGGCCCACAATGTCATTGTAGAAGCCAATCGCTACGGCACCACGCGCAGCTCCCAGAAGGGTCACGATGCTGCCGGCCCCTGCCACATAGGCCATGCCGATAAAGAGTCCTTTTCCGAATTTAGTTTGTTTGTCACCTTCTCCATAGAGCGCGTAAATGGAGAGAAGTAGAGGGTAAATGGTTGCTGCCACGGCAGTATGGGCCATGATATGAGCGAGGGCTGAGGTCACAAAAAAGCAGCCCAGGTATATCATGCTTGTTTTTTCCCCGACGACTACCAGCATCTTATAGGCCAGGCGTTTTGTGAGCCCTGTCTTGGTAAAGACCAGTCCGATTACAATGGATGCAAAAATGAACATGACCGAAGGGTCCATAAAATCCTTAAAGGCAACCTTGGCCGGACGAATCAGATACAGGGCCTGGAGCACACCGATGGCCAGGCTGGTTACTCCGATAGGGACCACTTCAAAGACCCACCAGGTGCCCGCCAACAGAAATACTGCCAGGGCCCCTTTTCCTTCCCTGGTTAACGTAAAATGCTGTCCCATGGGGTCCACAGCATCGGACCATGGGGGGGCATAGTAGACCAGCGCAAAAAGCAGGATGCCCAAGGAAAGAAAAAAGATGCGTTTCAACTCGATTGTCCTGTTTATTGTTCCGCCTCCGAAATCATCTTCCATATTATCTTCTCCTGTTGCTTTTACTACAGTTGAGCGATGTTCAATCAGGTCGGATTGATAAGTGATCCCGCCCCCGTCTCCTTACAGTTCGGCGGCCTTCATGGTCTGAAAGATTTCGGCAAATACATCAGTGAGCTTTATTATTCCCACAATTTTTTTGCCTCCTGTGACAAGCAAAGATTGATGATGACCCATAACGAGGCGGTGTATGGCAACGTCGAGAGTGGCATCTTCTTCGACGTATTCACCTTCAGAGGGTGAATGCATAAATTTTTTCACCTTTTCCTGGGCTGCTTTTCTGCAGGCTTCATCAAAGGGTATATCAAGAAGACTGAATTGCTCACGCAGGGACTGTAAAAATTTTTTACTGAAACCGAAGCGGGAAATTGAATGTTGATCCCCCATTTCTCCGTATTTCGGCTCCAGGGACCTCAGCACATCCAACTGGCCTACCTTGCCCACAATATTTTTGTTTTTATCATATACCAATATCGCTCTATGCAGGTATTTAAACTGTGTTCGATCAAGGGCTTCTTGAGCCTTCTCAAGGGCGATGACTGCCTCTAACAGGGTAGCCTCTTCCGAGACTGTTGCATATTCATCAAGAGGCACCATCAAATCTTTTACATTAATCGTTTTCATTTTGACCCTCCTAAATTATTGTATTCACAAATATTTCACTCACCCGTTTACCAACCGAACCAATGTGGAATCCGGGAAGTAGTCAATAATGTTAAGACACCCATAATCCTGGTGCATGTTGAATAACCGTGAGAGATCTAAGCCGAGTGCCTTACACAAAATCACACGGTTTACGCCACCGTGGGCGACCATGACAAAATCGTTATCCTTTTGCTCCGCGAGGATGCGCTCAAAACAGTGCAGGATCCTCTCGGAGAAACGTCCAATGGATTCCCCGTCTCCGGGAATCTCGTATTGCACCAGGTCTGCCTGTCGTTTTTGCAGTTCTTCAGGAAATCGCTCCCGGATTTGTGACAGGGTCAGGCCTTCCCAGTCGCCGAAATACATCTCCCGTAGTTCAGGGAGCAAATAGACAGGTACGTCGTGAGACCTGGCTATCAGGCGTGCCCCGGTTGCCGATCTCTTAAGGTCGCTCGAGTAAATGGCCTTAACCTCCACCAGGCGAAGGCGCTCCGCCATTTGCTCCATCTGCAGTATCCCTGTCTCGGTCAAGTCCACATCAGTGTGCCCAAAGATTGGGAAATTTTCATACCCGTTTATTTGGCCATGCCTGATAAGATAAATCCTGTTCATCCGTTTCATGACGGCAGATCATAGATAGTCATGGTTTCAATGTCAATGAATTTGGGCTTTATTGAAGCGTACGAATGTTGTATAAGCGGATTAATTAGTACCATTTTAGACCGTTGAACAAGATTTCGTTTCAAGTGTAAAAGCAGTAAGTTCTCAATAAATTCGGGTTCCTTTCTTGTAGGGCGGGGTTTATACCCCGCCAATAACGGTGGCATATAAAATGCCACCCTACACCAGTGGATTTGCCCCGACTTATTGAGATGTTACTAAAAACAATGCTAACCCTCATTGTAGTTATCCAGTAAATCAGGAAATATAATATGCCAGGCTCTCAAAAGGATTGTTTTGGTGATCTTGACAGGGTTTTCCCTATGGGAATGGAAGGGCTGAGAGAAGTTCCCCCGGATTGTTTTGCCTGCCCTGATAAAAAGGCCTGCCTGCAAACGGCCTTGACGACGAAAAAAGGTATCGGCTTAAGGAGTGAGATACTTGATAGAGCCCCTGCCAATGGAATGGTTGGGAGGCTCAGGCGGTGGTCTGAAAAAAAAGCGCTCACTCAGCTCGAAAAACAGAAGGAAGGGGGGAGAAAATGAGCGTAGAATTGATATGCCCTTATTGCCAGTTCTCAAAAAAAGTTCCTAATGAAAAGATCCCTGTTGGGGCCAAATGGGTGACCTGCCCGCGTTGTCATCAGCGATTCGAATTCTCTGTGGTAGAAAAAAATGTTGACCTGGTCACCAGAGAAACAGAGCAAAAGACAGAGTTTGAGAGGCTGGAAGAGGAGCCTGATGAGGTATATATGCGCAATGGGGCGCCCTGGGAGAACCGTTCAGAACTTGGCCTCTGGCAGGGTATTTATAAGACCTTCAAGACGGTTCTCTTTTCTCCCGAAATCTTCTTCAGGTCCTTAACTTTCAAGGCTGGGATCGTAGAACCCCTTGCCTTTGGGACACTGGTGGGTTCTATTGGATCCATGTTTGGTCTTTTCTGGCAGTTGTTGATGTGGTCAGGGTTAGTGCTCACTTACGGTGAATCCATCTTTGGACAGTTTACAATAGGGGTAATTCTGCTCATTATTATGATTGTTATCCCTATTTTATGGGCAGCCTGGATATTCGTTTCGAGCGGTATTACGCATCTGTTATTGCTCATTGTCAGAGGCGGCGAAAACGGGTATGAAGCTACTCTGAGGGTGGTGTCCTACTCCCAGGCCACCCAGGTTTGGAGTTTAATCCCCTTTGTTGGCGGTACAATAGGCTGGATCTGGCAGCTTGTTGTTCAGATTATAGGGTTGCGACACATTCACCGAACGTCCTATTTAAAGGTCATTGTGGCATTTTTGATCCCGGTGGCCATTATTTTTCTCCTGGGGATTGTGGCCGTGATTGGCCTGGTCCTGTTTTTTCGTTCAAGGGTGGGCTAACGCTGTGATATTGTTGTTATACTTCAAGAAAAAGCACAACAATTAACCATAAAAAATATTCGACAGGATGAAAAACAATCGTGTTAATCTTGTTAATCCTGTCTAAGATATTGCTGAATTAATGGATAAATAAACTCAAGAAACGGAATTAAACATTGGCAAATAAAATCGATTATCAAACAGTCTTGAATCCGGCTCAGTTAGAGGCAGTCATGACCATCGACGGACCTATTCTGGTCATAGCCGGTGCCGGGAGTGGAAAGACCCGGACCCTGGTCTATCGGGTGGCCCGGCTGGTGGAGACGGGTGTTGATCCGGAATCCATTTTGCTTCTTACCTTTACCAGAAAGGCCTCCCAGGAAATGCTGGAAAGGGCGGCCAGTCTTTCAGATTCAAGGTGCAGGTTTGTCTCCGGAGGCACTTTCCACTCACTTGCTAACAGGGTGTTGAGGACCCATGCAGATCTCCTGGGATTTTCAAATTCATTCACTATACTGGACCGGCCTGATATGGAAGAGGTCATCCGGTCCCTTATCCCTGAGCTCAGAATGCCCAAAGGGATACCCAGATTTCCGAAACGGGGCACACTTGCCAACATTTTGAGCAAGGCTGCCAACCTGCGAAAACCTATTGATGAGTTTATGCCGGATGAATACGGGCAATTCCTGGAATTTCTACCGCAGATTGAAATATTGGAAAGGCTTTATGGTGACTACAAAAAAACCCATCAAATGATGGACTATGATGACCTTATCCTGTACTTCCAAAGGCTTTTGACGGAAAGCGAAGAGGTCCGAAAAAGCCTTAGCCAGCAATACCGCTATGTCATGGTTGATGAGTATCAGGATACAAATAGCATCCAGGCGGATATCGTTAAATGGCTGGCTCATAAACACAGAAATATTATGGTTGTGGGCGATGATTCCCAGGCCATCTATTCCTTTAGAGGGGCCAGTTATCGCAATATGTTCGATTTCCCTGTGCAGTTCCCCGACGCCAGACTTATAAAATTGGAGGAAAACTACCGGTCTGTACAGCCCATTCTTACACTAACCAATGCCTTAATGGATCATGCCGGTGAAAAATATACAAAGTGCCTCTTTACCGAACGAAAAGGGGGTGAAAAACCCAGGATTGTTGATACGAGAACCGAGCCGGAACAGGCCATGTTCGTTTGTCGGTATATCAAAGAGCTGGTGCAAAAGGGCCAGCCCATCACTGATTTTGCTGTTCTCTTCCGGGCTGGTTATCATTCCTTTGAGCTGGAAGCAGAGCTTACCCGCCAGGGAGTGCGTTACGTGAAATACGGAGGCTTCAAGTTTTTAGAGTCTGCCCATATCAAAGATTTTCTGGCGCATCTCAGGGTGGTGGTAAACAGGGATGAGGCCGTAAGCTGGGTTCGTATACTGAGACTTATAAAAAATGTGGGGTCGGGGAAAAGCAACGCAATTATTCAGTGGATGAAGGCACATGAAATTCCTCCTGAGCGGGTCGGGGAATGGCCCGGGGCACGTAAGGGGGACCGCGGTTTGAAAGTGCTCTCCAAGCTTATCGCTA
Source organism: Desulfobacteraceae bacterium 4484_190.2 (assembly GCA_002050025.1). Lineage (GTDB taxonomy): Bacteria > Desulfobacterota > DSM-4660 > Desulfatiglandales > Desulfatiglandaceae > 4484-190-2. The sequence continues at coordinate 4,357 of MVDB01000004.1, read as the reverse complement.
AACTGGTGCGCAAAAACGGGAAGCCGGAAAAGGCAGTCGAACAGGTTATGGAGTATTATGTGCCTATTTTAAAGGAGAGATTCGATGACTATCCAAGGCGCCAGAAAGAACTGGATCAGTTGATCCCAATGGCCAGTCGCTACAAAAAGCTCAGGAGCTTTCTGGACGACCTGGTTTTGGAGCCCCCAACAAGTTCTGTGGACCTCGACTCCGGGGAAAAGGCTGAGACGCTAACTCTGTCTACGGTCCATTCGGCTAAAGGACTTGAATGGTCGGTTGTTTTTATTATCTGGGTCATGGAGGGACGTTTTCCCCCGGCAAGGGCATACAACGATCCCCTAAGTTTAGAAGAAGAACGGCGCCTGATGTATGTTGCAGCCACACGGGCTAAGGACCAGTTGATTATGTGCTATCCCGGGCAAGAGTCAGTGCCTGTGTGGCAGCTTTCAGAGATCGGCTATCGAAACGGGCTTTCCTCCTTTATTAAAGATCTCCCCGAAGACGTGGCATCCCGCGAGTCAGCGGGAGTCCGGAAAATATCTTTCAGTCGCCAGCCATACGAGAAGAGTTCATTTGACAATCACCTGGATCAACGGGAATCCACCGGATTCTCCCAGGGTGACAGGGTCACGCATCCGGCCTTTGGCCCCGGCGTTGTGTCAAAATTTGTCTCCAATGATAAAGTGGAAGTGCTTTTCAGGAATGCGGGCCGCAAACTCCTGCACCTGGAGTACACTACCCTGGAGAAGATCTGACAGGATGAGGTTCCCTTCAGCTATTCCTTGAATGCCTGTTCAAAATCCTCAATGAGATCTTCGGTGGCTTCGATGCCAACCGATAAGCGGATGAGGCTGTCTGAAATTCCCAGTTTTTTTAGGTCTTCAGGGGAGATACTGGCGTGAGACGTAGTGACCGGCCGGGTAATGAGCGTTTCGACGCCACCGAGGCTGGGCGCAACAATTGGCAGGGTAATTTTTTGCATAAAATGCTCGGCAGCATCAACACCACCTTTTAATTCAAAACTCAACATGCCGCTAAAACCATCAAATAATTCCTTAGCCCTCTGATGTGCAGGATGGCTTTCAAGACCAGGATAATTCACTTTAGTAACTGCAGGACAGGCTTCTAAAAATTGTGCAATCTTGAGCGCACTCTCATTATGATATTTCATCCTGACCGCCAGCGTTTTTATACCGCGGTGCAGCAGGAAACATGCGTGGGGATCTAGTGAGCCTCCAAGGTGATTGAGCTTGCGAATAATCTGTTCGATCAATTCAGTACGGCCAATTACAGCCCCTGCCACAATATCAGAATGGCCATTTAAATATTTCGTGCAACTATGGAGCGAAAGGTCAAAGCCCCATTCAGGCGGTCGGAAATTTATCGGGGTTGAAAAGGTGTTGTCTATAATGGAGACAATGCCGTGGGCCTTTGCGAATTCAGCCGCTTCCTTTAGATTAGCAACCTGGAGCAGCGGATTGGTCATGGTTTCCACATAGATGGCTTTGGTGCCGGGTCGTATTTTGCCCTTCCAGGAATCCGGATCGTCACCGTTGATAAAATCAAACGAAATCCCCAATTTCGGAAGGTCTTTGGTAAAGAAATCATGCGTCCCGCCATACAGGCATTCTTGTGCAAGCAAATGGTCCCCGGAGGAGAGCAAAGTTAAGATGGTCGCTGAAATTGCCGCCATTCCGCTGGCCGTTACAAGCGCAGCATCAGCATTTTCGAGTGCTGCCAGTTTTTGATGGAGGGCTACGTGGTTGGGTGTATTGTTCAAACGAATATATTTAAGGTCATTGTAGCTGGAAGCACCCGTGTATTCAAATGTGGAAGATTGAAAAACGGGCATACTGACAGCCCCGCCAATGAGTGGTTCCGGTTCACCGGCGTGGATAAGTTTGGTTTCGAGGTGGTTGTATTGTCTGGACATGACTTTCTGAATCTACTTAAAGAAGGTGCAGTTCATAGACCTTACGGAAATGATGTCCATAAATCGCAAGTGTGATAGCCAGCGGCACCAACTTGGGGCGTCGAAAATGCGTCCATATCAAGAGCTTCCAATATTGGAATCGCTCCTTGCCAATTAGGCCAAGGTGGTAGGAGGAGCGAAAAACCGCCAGAAAGTGCTGAAAGTCCACCGAAGCTTTAATTTTAGGAGCCTTGTATTCCCGCAGAAAAGTCTTGAGGCGCTTATAGTAGTGCTCGGGTGAATAAATATTTGCCAGAATATCTTTGTATCCTTCGTGCAGTGCATCGAGGTTCATGATTGGAATAATGTTGGTTGTGCCGTCTACGTTATCTCCCGTTAATGGACCGGTAAGACGGCCCTCTTGTTTCAGGCGTTCATACAGCCGTGTGCCAAGGGGAGCTTGAAGCAGCCCGACCATAGCCGTTACGATCCCGCTTTTCTGGATAAAATCAATCTGCCGCTGGAAAATAGAAGCCGTATCGTTGTCAAATCCCACGATAAAGCCCCCTTGGACCTGCAATCCGGCTCGCTGTAAAATCTTCACGTCTTCAACCAGATTGCGGTTCTTATTTTGATTTTTGTTACATTCGGTAAGGCTTCCCTCATCTGGCGTCTCAATGCCGATAAAGACCTGATCAAATCCTGCTGCGACCATCAAGTCCATTAATGGCTTGTCATCGGCCAGATTGATGGAGGCCTCAGTATTGAATGCTATGCCTTTTTTGGTTTTCTGCCACTCAATGAGTGCCGGTAACAACTCGTTCTTGAGGTTCTTTTTGTTCCCAATAAAGTTGTCGTCCACGAAAAAAACACCCCCACGCCACCCACGGTCATAAAGAGCGTCCAGCTCGGAAATAATCTGCCCGGCGCTTTTTATTCGCGGTACGTGACCAAGCAGTGCGGTGACGTTACAGAACTCGCAATTGAAAGGACAGCCCCGGGAGAATTGAATGCTCATTGAAGCATATTTTTTTAGATCAATCAGCTCCCACTGGGGTACCGGGGTCTTCTTTATATCAGGATACTCGGACGTGGAGTATATCCGACCGGCGTGCCCCTGCTCCAGGTCTTTCAAAAAATGTGGCAGGGTCACTTCGGCTTCATTGAGCACAAAATGATCGACATCCCCAAATTTCTCATATTCCTGGGTAAAGAGTGGCCCGCCGGCCACAATTTTGACGCCTACCCCTTTGCACCTTGAAATGACCTGATGAACTGACTTTCTTTGCACAGCCATGGCGCTTATAAAGACATAATCCGCCCACGCCATGTCTTTGTCAGTCAGATGTGCCACATTCAAGTCTACCAAGCGTTTTTCCCACTCTAACGGCAACATTGCCGCAACTGTCAGCAGGCCCAGTGGCGGGGAGGAGGCCTTCTTGTGTATGAACTTAAGTGCGTACTTGAAACTCCAAAATGTGTCGGGGAATTCAGGATAGATAAATAAAATTTTCATTATGCCTTTCCTTATGCTTTTGCTTTTGCTGGTATAATAAAAAGAGGGTTGATACCTACTGCATATTAAATGTACTCTTGTATGAATTTGTATGCAAGGAGAATATCTATATTGGAGGGAAATCTATGAAAATTGCAATTGGTTCTGACCACGCTGGGTACCATTACAAGGAACAAATTAAGAAATTTCTTAAAGAAAATGGCCATAAGCTTCACGATTTCGGCACTGATTCTGACGATTCCGGCAAGGGGAGACTATGATCGGGGCATCGTGCTCGGTGGGTCAGGAAACGGCGAAGCCATGGTAGCGAACAGAATCGTTGGAATTCGATGCGCACTCTGTTGGAGTATTGAAACAGCCAAGCTTGCCCGAAAACACAATGATGCAAATATGCTGTCACTTGGCGCGAGGATGATTTCACTAAAGGAAGCCCTTGAAATTGTAAAGGTATGGCTTGAGACTCCTTTTGACAGCGGGCGGCATTTAAAAAGGATTAAACAAATCGACCAGAAACAGCCTTTGATTGGTCATACGAGCCGGCCAAAGAAAGATGAGAAACTCGTAGATACAAAAAAGCCAAGTGCCCCGGAGAAGGAATCGGAAAAAGCACGCAGTGATAAATATGACCTATTAATCACTTTTAGATATATCAAGTACATGGAGGGAAAAGACTCCAAAGACACCATTGAATTCCAGGTTGACCCGGGACTCAAAAGACCTTCAATCATCCATATCCCTTCACCTGAAAGATGGAATTCGGAACTGCCTGAGTGGGCTCAAAACCGGAGAGATGAAATACTCGATAGGGTAAAATCAAAATGCGTTCATATGGTCTGTGAATGGAAAGATTATTGATTAATCCCTTCAACCATCCCGCAACCGCCATCTCTGGCCACCGAAGTTGCCAGTTTGATCAAAAAAGTGACGCT
>MVDB01000081.1 GCA_002050025.1 Desulfobacteraceae bacterium 4484_190.2 | reverse complement strand
GTTGAAGGGCACGGGTTACACGCGTAGGATCTTCAAGACCTCTGGTCATAACAAAAAGAAACTTGCCCATAAAATTTCTCCTTTCCGCTACTTCCTTTCTTAGTTCAAGATAATAGTTCAACCGTTTTCGACAGGATAACAAGATTAATTTGATTTGCAGTTGGCTCTGCTATCGCCGGCGTGTTTGTTTGACCATATAGTCATTCAGGGCTTCTTGAAGGGTATCGCCCGCAAGAAAGGCGCAGTGTTCCTCCTCCTTTGGCAGTCCCCCCAGTTTTTCCAAAATAACATTCCCGGTGATCTCCAAGATTTCATCAGGAGTCTTTCCAAGGGCCATTTCGGAAGCAAATGAACCGCATACCGCGCTTGATCCACAACCATCCGTCTGAAAAGACGCCTCCGTGACATGGTTGTTTTGCAATTTCAAGAAAACTTGCATGGTATCACCGCATGATCCGGTGAGTTGCCCGTAACCATCCGGATTTTCGATGGTGCCCACGTAAGTAGGATGAAGCCATCTCTCGAAGGCTACATCACCGTAAGCTTCTCTTGTTTCATCGTAAATCTGATTTTGTAAATCCTGCACAAAATCGTCTAAATCGTTGGCCATGACCTCTTTTCTTCCTTTCGTGGTGTTCTGCAGTAATAAGCAAAGGCTGAATTTGAAGCTTCATTGTGTTCCAACTGAGCGCGAAAGACAACAGCTTTCAAAGGTACCCGGGTTAGGACCTTGTCATAGGTATTCCGCATTTGGGGCATTTGATCTCAAAACAGGGTGTCCCACGCTCGTGTGGGGCCTTTTCACCACAATTGGGACAGACGCAGTCTCCCCCGGGACCAAGGCCACTGCCACCACCCATACCTCTTCCCCTTCCAGATGGCTCCTGTCCTCTACCTCCACCTCCTGCTCCTTGTCCTTTCGGTGTCATGAGTATTATCCTCCTCATACTAATGATTACGTCTCAGAAATTCTACAACTTATTGAAATTATAAACATTTATCGAAGATTGGGAACCTTACTCACACATCATTCCATCATTCCAATTGGGGCGAAGCCCCTAAGTTCAAATACAGGGTTTACTCAATGATCACAAACATTTTGACCCGCCATTAGTGTATTTGAAAGGTACTGGTTTGCCAGAAACTCCGGGGAATCCATCGGCGCACCGATGATAACCTCAATCCCCTTCTCCTTAAGAAGTTGCTGTGCCTGCTGTCCCATTCCCCCCACGAGCACCACATCAGTCCCCTGTTCATAGAGCCACTGAGGTAATACACCAGGCTCATGGCCTGGGGGAGTTCGCATTTCCGTCTTCATTATCTTTCCGTTCTGGGTTTCAATGAATGCGAACTGTTCACAGTGGCCAAAATGAGCCGCAAGTTTTCCATCAGACACAGGGACCGTAAGTACTTTTGTGCCTTTTGTGCCTGCTGAGGCTTGTTTTCTCATTGGGAATTCCTTGTCTTTTTGCTTTTCGGGAACAAGGTCTTCCCTGGTCTCTGTTAATTTCACAATCTCATCCACGATTTTATTGAATTCCTGGGTTATTAATAATTGATCGTTGTCCATAAAACTCATGTTTCCGGCATCGCCGTTCGATACCACCTCTGGTTCAAAGGGAAGCGATCCCAAAAGTTTCAGGCCCTCTTTTTTTGCGGTGAGCATGCCGCCACCTGTCTTGAATATATCAATCATTTTCCCGCAATGAGGGCACTTGAGCCCACTCATATTCTCCACAAGACCCAGTATTTCCATGTGGACCTGACGACAAAAGTTTATGGATTTTCTGACATCCGCCAGTGAAATCTCCTGTGGCGTGGTCACGATCAGGGCACTTGCATCCGGGATGGTCTGGGCTATGGTCAATGGCTCGTCTCCCGTACCGGGAGGTGCATCAATGATCATATAATCGAGATCCATCCACTCAATATCCGCTATAAATTGCCTGATAACGCCAATCTTGAGGGGCCCTCGCCAGATCGTCGCCATATCCTTGTTTTCTCCCATAAGGGGTTCAATGGAAATCACTTCCATATTTGGAAGATACTTTACGGGGTGTGCTTTACCACTCTGTGTGGCTGGTCCAATGGTTCCTTTCAGCCCAAGCATACGGGGTATGCTGGGTCCGTGAAGGTCCACGTCCATGAGCCCAACCTTGAAACCCTTTTTCACAAGGGCCACTGACAGGTAGGCGGCCACGCTGCTCTTGCCCACACCTCCTTTTCCACTCATAACCAGAATCTTGTTCTTGATATGGTGCAATCTCTCTTTAATCTCAATATCCTGCTGTTGATGTTGTTGATCTTGCTGGCTATTAAAGCCACAGCTTTGGTTTTCCTTTGCCATTTATCACTAGCCTCCAATTATCTACTTTTTCTCTAAATCCTTAATACTGGATTCAATGTTTTCCATCTGCTTGAGCAAATCATTTGCCTGATCTTTCAGGCGCTTCAACTCTTCCCCCTTAGGCAGCGGGGCGGATTTAGGCTGACTGGGGGAGACCGGTCCAGAGGCCGGCATTCCGGCTCCCATGCCCATACCTCTACCCCGTCCCATGCCCATACCACGGCCGCGTCCCATACCGCCACCACGTCCCATGCCCATGCCACCACCCATTCCCATACCACCCATAGGGGACTGGGCTGATTGACTGCCCATCCCATAATGGTCCGCAACATTTGCTTCAGTGGTATTCTCCAATTTCCCGTTTTTGTAATTTTCTATGGCTTGTCGAACTGTTCCTGCCTGACCTACGATCACTTCGACTCCTGCTGCAGAAAGGGTTCGTACGGCATTCGGGCCAGCATTTCCTGTAATAATAATTTTGGCCCCCTTGGATGCCACAAACTGGCCTGATTGGATACCAGCCCCTCCGCCCAGGGCTATATTCTCGTTATTAAAAACCTCAAAACTCATATCGTCTGTTTCTACAATAATAAAATAGGCACACCGGCCGAAACGCGGGTCAATCTGTGAATCAAGATCTCCCCCGCTTGAACTAACCGCTACTTTCATTTCAAATATCTCCTCTCTTCAGTGAACTTAGTAATTGCTAATCTCTCCTGCAAACCCCTCCAGTGGAGCATGGGGGCGTCGAACATCGTTCTTCTCGACCGCAACAGGTGCTTCCCGGCCTTCGATTCGGGCCATCATCCAAAAAAGATGCGGCCGACATGATTTTCTCCATATCGAGGCTTCCGCAATTAGAGCAGGTGATGGCAATATCTTTCACCCACACCCACCAAGAACTCAGTGGCACTACCACAGGGATTGCACCGGTACTCATAAAATGGCATTTTTCCATCACCTCACTAATCCGAACAGGCTGGAAACACGCGATTCCAATTCCGTACATATGAAATATTAGACCTGTTTCATGGAATGTCAACAAAAGATTATACTGACCACTGTAAACTCTACCTATCGCCAGAACGAAAACTGTTATTTCTCCTCCCCCTAACAGAGGGACGTCAGGATCAAAGTCCGGGATCTTCTTGATCTTGAAAAAAATTCCTATTTTTCGTTCATACACTACTCTTAAGCGAAGCGATACCACAAATTTTCAATATTCAATCGTCAATATTCAATTCGGTTTAGACTTCACCGGACTGGGTATTTGTATTATTGTGTTTAACATCATGTTTTGTGTTCCTTAAAACCAGTCCCCAGATCCCTACTCGGTTGTATCGCCCGGGCATATGTGATAAACAGCTCCTAATCATTTGCAGGTTCGTAAATTCAATGGCTTACATCGTGATTTTGCAACATCTCAATAAACCCGGACATACCGAATCCTTCCCCCTTTTCAAAAGGGGGATTAAGGCCTGCCCTCCCCGTCCCGAGACCGGGACGGGATCGGGAGGTGCGATTTGGCGACCATATTATGTCCAATCAACAACTCTGACAACATACCAAGGCCAGGTCTGGGCCAGGGGGGATTTTCTGTAGGAACACCTATCAACAACCTTTGCCCTTTTCTCAGGAGGTAAATCATGGATCACACAGATACTATCGCCATCGTAGGGACATTCGATTCTAAAGGCGAAGAACACCTTTTTCTGAAAGAAAACATTGAGCGGAGAGGTCTCCGCACCCTGGCATTCAATGTGGGGACTAAAGGCCCTTCTCTTTTTCCGGCAGATGTGGATCTTTTTTTAGAGCTAAAAAATGAGATAGAAACTATCCATAGCCGGGACAAAGTCATCCAGGCCATACTTCTGCGCGCACAGGTACTTATTAAAGAACTCTATGATAATGGACGAATCTCCGGAATAATTTCAGCCGGAGGTGGGACTGGGACTCATCTCTGCACCAGTATCATGCGGGTGCTCCCTTTGGGGGTTCCCAAAGTCATGGTTTCCACTGTGGCATCCCGGAACATGGCAAACATCGTAGGAACTAAGGACATCACAATGATGCACAGCGTGGTGGATCTCCTTGGAGTAAACAGCATCTCTGGTGATGTCCTCGACAGGGCAGCAGGGGCCATTTGTGGAATGGTACAGAGCCAATGGAAGGCCAAAGGGAAAAAAAAGCGCATTGCTCTTACCATGTTCGGGTTTATCACACAAGCGGCTGAAGCCATTAAGCAATTCCTGGAGGATATGGGATATGAGGTGATCGCCTTTCACGCCAACGGTACGGGTGGCACGGCCATGGAAGAGCTGACAGCAGAGGGTTATTTTGATGGCATTTTGGATCTTGCCACCCATGAACTGGCGGATGAACTGAAAAACGGCTATTGCGCAGGTATTGGTCCTGAAAGACTCATGCCGCCGACGGGATTGGACATACCTCGTCTGGTGGTACCCGGGGGTTTAGACTGCGCAGTTCTGGAGTTTAACCGGAATAACATCCCCGATGAATTCAGAGGTCGAAAGATCTTTTTCTATGATTTTCGCTCCGCCATCCGGCTCAATACTGAGGAGACCCAATTCCTCGCGGCTCAACTCGCTGAAAAGCTCAATCATAATCCTGCCAATATCAAAGTGCTCGTTCCTTCCCTGGGCTGGTCTGAGGCTGATCAGGAAAGTGGACCATTACATGATCCAGCGATCAACAAGGCCTTTATGCTGAGGCTGAAGGAAAGTTTGAACCGCCGGATAGAGATCAAGGAGGTGGACCTTCACATCAATGATCCCGCTTTCGCGAAGATAGCATCAGAAATAATGGATGGGATGCTTGCATCCCCCTCCTTCTCAGTTTCATGACAACGTTTTCCACACGGTCAATTAGAACATATCAACGAATTCTCAGCATCAACCATATTGCCAGGCCGATAATTCCGCAAAAGACAAGCCAGACAATATTGTAGCTTCCCAGGGTATCAAATACCCACCCGGCTAAGGTAGGGCCTATAATCCCTCCGATTGACCCGAATCCCATAAGGATCCCGATCATTTTGCCAAAGGAATCTCTCCCAAAATATTCCCTTAGAATTGAGCCTCTGATGACCATTGCTCCCCCATAGCCTGGAGCGAAGACGAGAAGGAAGAGGAAAACAACACCTGTAACTTGCACATAACAGAAAGCCAGCATCCCCAAACCCATAAGGAACAATGCCCAGACCATCACATATTTCTTATCAAAGACGTCGCCTAACCAGCCAAAACCAAATCTTCCGATAATGCTAAATAGGGGAATAGCTCCTGCCACAATCCCGGCAGTAGCTCTTGGTACCCCTACACTGCTGAGGTAGGGCATGACATGGATGATCACTGCTGCAACGGCCATCATCCGTATAGCTTCTGTCGTGCACAGGTACAGGAAGGATCTCGTCTTAAGCGCCTCTTTAATGCCAATTCCCACTTCCCTCCCTTGAATTTCGAGCTTTGGGATAGGGTTAACCGATGACTCACCATCGGGAAGATAGCCATATTGTTCTGGCCTGTTGCGGATAACGAAGCATAAAGGTATTCCCAGTACCCACATTCCCAACCCGAGGGCAATCAAGGTGGTTCTCCAACCATAAACGTCGATAAGCCAAACGATAAGGGGGACAAAGAATCCGCTGGCACCAACTCCAGAGGCCATCACGCCCAGAGCTATGCCCACCTTTCTATGAAACCAGTTAGCCACTACAGACATGGTTACTACTACGGTACATCCACCGGCCCCAAATGCAACGAGCAAAAAAGAGCCATAGAACATGGCAAGAGATTGGGTAAAACTGAGGGAGATGAGCCCGAGACCGACCGTGATTATCCCATAAAAAATCAGCTTTCTCGAACCAAAGCGATCAACGAAGAAACCTACGAACGGGGCTATGAACCCCATCTCAAGACCTCTAAGGCTTGCGGCAAACGATATTTGCGTATAATTCCAACCAAACTCCTCTCTGATTGGTTCAAAAAACGCGGTAAATCCATAAAACACGACACCGCCTACATAGAGGCCAATAAAAAAACAAGCCAGTACGATCCACCATCCATAAAATATTCTTTTAATCATAAATTTTATAAGGTTAACTTAAAGCCAAAATGATGAGAATTAATGATTAGCGGTATAGTTCACCAAGTTAGGTATGTCAATATACCCTATGGCTCTGGGATGTAATACCCTAATTGAGTGCTGATCAATTAGGTGTATTGGGTATTGGTCCCCAGTTAAATCGTCTTCGAATTTAACCCCGGTTAAACAATTTATAGGTTTAACAGGGCAAGAGGGGTAAATATCTGGTATTGATTTTAAGGTATTTCGCATCTTATCTTATATGACTTCCCTGATAGGGATATAAAAAAAGTATTCCTCTAGACCAGTACCCGGTACCGGAGACCAAGTACCACCTCAATTTATGCCTCAATTGGATACAGGAGATGATCTGATTAGAGCAATCAGATCACCTTGAATTTCTATATGTTGATTCTATGTGCTGCGCCTTGACAAATGAATCTTCTCACGCCATATTAACTTGAACAAAAATGTAAATCTTATCGTAACCACTCAGGTTGTCAGGTTCACAGTTTCCCGCTGAAAGCGGGATTTAGCCTCACCGCACTGTAAGCGGCGGGGTCGCATTTTTCACCAGTTAACCTTGAACCGTGAACCATTAAACTTTGAACCTGAGTTACTTTTTATCAATTCATGAGGAAGGCTAAAATGATAGAAAAGATTCTTGTCCCTGTAGACGGATCAGAGCAATCATACAAGGCAATTCAGTTTGCAGCAGATTTGGCTAAGCAAAATGATGCCACCATCTATCTTCTCCATGTATTTAAGCTATCTGTAATTCCCGAAGGGCTCGGGGGCTATATCATGACAGACAGGGTCGAATTGCAGGCTTTGGGAAATAAGATCATCGCCCTGGCAGAGGATGAGGCTAAGAAGAAAGGCGTCACGCATATTGAAACGACCGTGATCGAGGGAGATCCCTCCGAAAGGATTATCAACTATGCTAAAGACCATGATGTTGATATTATTGTTATAGGCAGCCGAGGGCTGGGAACTTTCAAAGGACTGCTGATGGGAAGTGTATCCAACAAGGTATCCCCATCACCTCTGGTTTTACATGTGCCAAGATTAAACGCTTTGGAAAACGCCTCAGGAGTCCAAACCGGATCACCCGGCCGCTTCTGAAGAAAGAGGGCCAATGGGAAGAAATTTGATGGGAAGAAGCCCTGGATATATGCTCGGAAAAGATACAGGGATACCGATCGGACCCTGGCTCCATACTGCACATCCTGGGCGGTACTGACAAAGGAATTCTCTGGATGCTTACGGATGTGTTTTTCGAGCGGCTTGGGGCCAGTCGTGTTGCAGGCTGCCTCTGCGATGATGCGGGGATATCAGCCTGTATCGCAGATTTCGGGTCTCTGGACCACAATGACATCCGGGATCTGATCAATGCCCGTTGGATTGTCAATTGGGGAAGGGATCCTTCCAGAAGCTCTATACACGTGGCAGCTCTCATGCTGAAGGCGCGCCAACGCGGCGCGCAAGTTCTCACCATCTCACCCGGCGGTGATGCCAGCATCGAGTATTCGGACATCATGGTGCAGATCCGTCCCGGAACAGATCGTTTCCTGGCTGCTGCTCTCATAAAATTATTGGTCGAACGGGGACGCGTGCAACAAGAAATATTTGATACGACCTACAATTGGGACCTATTCCGGGAACTCATTTACAACCATTCAGTTTACGAGCTGTCCGGTGCGTGCGGGGTTTCAGAAGATGATATGGAACGCGTTTTTTCGTTTTACGCCCGCAGTGATCCTGTGGCAACGTTAATCGGCTACGGCATCCAACGGCATCTCTATGGTGGAGAAAACGTTCGATTTATAAATGCACTTGCCCTGGTATCAGGTCATATGGGACAGTCAGGAGGGGGTAGCTATTTCAACATCTCTTCCTTGAGAAATTTAAACACTGATTGGGCAAAAGGTGCAGGAGATATTCAGCGAAGGACGTTTCTATTTCCGACCATCGGTCAAGATATCCTTGAGGCAAATGATCCACCAATTAGAATGATATGGGTGAATGGAACTAATGTGGTTAATCAGGCCCCAAATTCGTTAAAGATTGCCGACGCCTTCGCGGCAGCAGATTTCACGGTGGTCGTTGATGCCTTCATGACGGACACAGCAGAGCGGGCGAACCTGGTGCTGCCATGTAGGCTCTTGCTGGAGAAAGAAGACCTCGTGGGGTCTTATTTGCACAACTTCATCCACTATGTAAGGCCTGCAGTTAAAGCTCCTTCAGAGGCAAAAGACGACTGCTCGATTCTGTCAGAGATTGGTAAGCGGCTTAGCCCCCCGGTGTTACTCCCCGATACTGAGGACTGCCTTCAGGCATCCCTTGCATCTCCTTTTCTGGAGACTACTTTAGACGGACTGAAAAGGAAGGGCTTTGCTGAAGCAAAACGTGCCTGGATCGCCTATGAAGGCATGGTCTTCGCCCATACTGACGGCAAATATCGCTTTCCCATGGAACTTCACACCGAGCCTGTTCCTCCAACTGGATATCCTCTGCGTCTCTTGACTCTTGTCCGCAAAGAGGCCCTTCACTCACAAATCTTGCCGGAGCTGCATGACAAAATCCCCACGGTCTGGGTTGCAAACAATAACTCAATGCTGCAGGATATAGATATCTCTCTGGACATCTTTATTGCATCTCCCCTGGGCAGGCTCAAAGTAGAACTTAAAACACTCCCCGGACTTCACCGGGAAGCATTGGTCTATCGCCGGGACGACTGGATAAGATTTGGCGGTGGTGTGAATCAGCTAATTGAAGCAAACCTGACTGATATGGGAAACTGCGCGCCCTTTTATCAGCAGTATGTTCGCCTTGAGAACTAGCGAAGCTTCGCCTCAAACCGACGAGTTGAGGGAGCAAATACCTCATTACTTGAGGCGAAGCGATGCTGGTTGTTGGATGCTCGATGCTGGATAAAAAGAAAACATTCCTTATTCCATTCCCGCTAAAGACGGGATTTCCGCTTCGCTACAACAAGTATCCAGAGACCAGCATCCAGTATCTTTACACTATTTGCACCACAATCTATTGAAACTTGACAAAAATTTGAGATCTTAGCCTATAAAGACACCTAGCACCCTAAATATCTTTTGCTTCAGCCATTAACCTATCAAACTTTTCGACTTCCACTACCGGTGACGTGGTCAATGAGATACCCATAACTTCTCAACAAGTTAGGGTAACCAGTTGTAAGTTCTGAAAAAGCCCGGGCTACATCAGGAAAATCCCCTCTCCGAACCGTAGGCCCTACGCACCGGAGGCGTCAAACCCCCTTTGCAAAAGGGGGAAGCAGTCGGAATGCCCGGACTGAGATATTACGGCAGAGTCTCCATCATCGCTAGGTTTTTGCACTTCTTGCCCTTAAAACAAGAACTAAGGCCATACAGGATGATACTATAAAGCATAAGCCCATGGCATAAAACACAGATTGAAGCCCAAAGTGATCAGCAAG
>MVDB01000080.1 GCA_002050025.1 Desulfobacteraceae bacterium 4484_190.2 | reverse complement strand
TTTTTAATTCTATTATTACCGGCAAGGTGCGGGTGGTTTCTTCCATCTGTCCCTTAATTCTGGATACAAAACCCTGCCAGTGAATTTTCTGCCCTCCCGCATTAAACGTGACTCGGGCCCTGGCAGGTGGATCACCTTTCAGATTTACGGATCCTCCGGAATTAAAATGAAGCCATACAATGTCCTGGGGCAGGATATGGACCTCCACCTCCATAATTCCGACGTTATACAGGTTCGCCAATTTCATCCCTGCTGTCACAAATTGGCCTTTTTCTGCAAGTTTTTTTGCCATACGGCATTCAAAAGGGGCCCGGATTTCTGTACGCTCCAGATCCAATTGGGCCTCTTTCATTTGTACCAATACAGACTGGCGCTGGGCTTTTAAAAGATTGGTGCGGGGTTTAATAAGTGCCAGGGAATTTTCAATCTCCTGAGCCCTTTGGCGGCTCGTCAACCATCTCTGCTGGGTTTGATCCAACAGGTTCTGAGAAACCACCTTCCGCTTTGCAAGGGCCAGATTACGTTCGTATTCTGCTTTTACAAGACCAAGGTCCTCTTTAACGATTGTCAACGAGACCTGAAAGTTTTTCCTCTCTTGGGAAATCCGAGCTACTTCCGCATCCAGCCGCTTTATTTCCGTACGAAGGCGGTCCACATTAAGGCTGTAACTGCTTGGATCGATACGCATTAAAAAGGCACCTTTGGGGAAATATATTCCTTCCTCAAAGTCTGGAGACATTTCTACAATCCTCCCGCGCACCTCTGCCGTGAGGCTCAAATTTTCTCCAGAACGTACTGTCCCGAAAGCCCGGATGATCATGTCTTGAGAGGTTTTGTGGGCCTTGATTGTCTCTACAAGAGACACCGCATTCACAATAGTCCGGCGTTTAGGGTGTGGCCGGGACTTGATCAAGACCGCAGCAATGGCCCCGGCAATGATTAAAACCAGAGCGATTCTCAGGCCTTTTATAAATATCCGGTCTGTATTTTTATTAACGGATTCCACAGTCGTCACCAACCTATTTTTCTTTCCAAATCGGCTTCCGCTTGTTTAAGAAGGCATCTACCCCTTCCTTCGCATCCTCGGTCACACAAAGTGCCGCAAAGGTTTCATTGGAATATTCCAGTGCCTTCCCGAATTCCATATCCGACATGCCATAAAATGACTGTTTCCCCATTTGAAGGGCCAAAGGGCTTTTTTCAGCCAGCTTGTTGGCCAGAGACATGGTTTCTTCCTCCAGTTTATCCGCAGGCACTACCTTGTTTACGAGACCCCACCGTTCCGCATCCTCGGCGTCTATCATGTCTCCAGTCAGCAGCATCTCCAGGCAACGCTTTTTGCCAAGGGATCTGGACATAGGAACAGCAGGACCCATGCAGAATAGGCCCACGTTAATTGCGGTTGCTCCAATTTTAGTCCCTTCCGCAACAACGGCCAGGTCACACGCTGCAACGAGACCGGCGCCATTTGCCACGGCAAAACCATGCACAGAAGCAATAATCGGTTTCTTCATGTAAGCAATCACATGACTCATTTGTTCCATTAAACCGACCCATTCCCGATACTGCTTCAGGGATTTACCGGAAAACTCAGATAAATCAATGCCAGTGGAGAAGGCCTTTCCTGCCCCCTTCACTATAATAACGCGAACATCCTTTTCATTATCCAATTGAACAAGGGCCTGGTTCAATTCAGTTGCCATCTCTGAGCTGAAGGTATTGAACTGCTCGGGACGATTAAGGGTGATGAATCCAACATGGTTTCGTTGATCCACAATTACGGTACTGTAAGACATTTGTTACCTCCTTTGTAATTGGTTTAAAGTTCCATGGTTTACGGTTCGTGATTCCTTGCTGTATTCGTTACCTCCTTTGTAATTGGTTTAAAGTTCCATGGTTTACGGTTCGTGATTCCTTGCTGTATTCTCATTTACATTTTTTAAATAGTCAATAGCCCTCATTGCAAATAGAATATGCCCTGAATCACATATTATTAAGCAAAAGGATCTCGAAAAAATGATACTTCGAAAGATGAAACATGTTCAAACGGGCCTTGATCGTATCAGGGCAGGTCTCTGGAAACAGCTAAAAGGGTATAAGTTGGGTCTGCTCGCCAATCAGGCTTCCGTAGACAGCATGTTCAACGGGGCCGGAGAAGTCATCTCTCGTCTGCTTCCCGGGCAATTGAAGGCCCTTTTCGGACCCCAGCATGGCTATGGTGGTGAAGATCAGGATAATATGGTCGAAACCGACCATGCCTATAACAATGCCTCGAAAATACCGGTATTCAGCCTTTACGCCGAAAAAAGGGAACCTCTCCCTCATATGCTTGAGGTGGTAGACATTTTGATCATAGACCTTCAGGATGTGGGAACCCGAGTCTACACCTTTGCCTCCACCATGCTAAACTGCCTTAAGTCGGCGGTAAAGGCCAGTAATTGTCCTGGACCGCCCCAATCCACTGGGAGGCGAAGTCCTGGAGGGGAACCTCCTGCGCCAGGAACTCTATTCTTTTGTGGGGCCATACAGTTTTCCCATGCGTCACGGACTGACAATGGGAGAAATGGCACGGATCTTTAACGATAAATTCAGACTGGGCTGTGATCTGGAGATCATAGCCATGCATGGGTGGCGTCGGGAGATGTTATGGGATAAAACCGGGTTAAAATGGATTATGCCATCTCCTAACATGCCACTTGCAGAAACAGCTTACGTATACCCGGGACAGGTGATCTGGGAGGGAACAAACCTCTCTGAGGGGAGGGGTACTTGCCGGCCATTTGAGATATTCGGAGCTCCATACTTGGACCCGGAATCCGTAAAAAAGGCCCTTGAACCGGATGCGACAAGGGGCTGTTTTCTTCAGGAATACTCGTTTCGCCCCACTTTCCAAAAATGGAAAGGAGAACTCTGCAGGGGATTCATGCTGCATGTTATAGATCCCCATATTTACCGGCCTTATTTTACTTCAATCGCCATTCTGAAAGCGATAATGGAAATTCATAGAAAGGACTTTAAATGGAAAAAACCGCCCTATGAGTACGAACAGGAAAAAAAGCCCATAGACCTGATCCTGGGCGACACGTCATTACGCCAGGGCCTGCAATCGGGAGACCCGCTTTCCCGCATCACACAAAGCTGGGTCGCGGATCTCGAATCATTTTCACAGTGGAGAAGGCCATACCTACTTTATTCATAATATTATTTCTTTTGCCCTCCGCCAATCCATTTATCAATGGCTTCTTTGTCGAATCGCCATACCCTTCCAATACGGATCGCGGGAATCTTGCCTTCTCCAGCGTACTTGCAGATAGTGATTTCATGCAACTTCAGATATTTCGCGACTTCCTTGGTTGTCATAATTTCTGGCATGATATACTCCTGTATTTTAGATTTTTACAATAAATTACCCGACATGGTTACAAACATGAAACAACAGCTAACTTTCAATATTAATGCCTCAAAGTTTCAAAGTCAATAAGGAAACTGCTAATAATCAATAAAAATACCTTAACTTTTCATATTTTGTTTGTAATGCATAGTTTCAAGTTCAATTCTGAAGAATTAAGAGTTAAGAGCCTATTATGAGAATCAAGAAGTTCTTTTTTCTTATTATCCTGTCAACCTTATGCCTTTCTTTGACGTCTGCCGCCTACCGTTCGGTTCGCTTTGTTTACGATGGAGATACAATCCTTCTTGATGGAGGAGACAAAGTCCGATACATAGGGATCGACACTCCAGAAATCGATCATAAAGGCAGAAAAAACGAGTTTATGGCCCAGGCTGCGAGGGATTTTAACATAAAATTGGTAAAAGGCGCTCGGGTGAAGATAGAGTATGATCAAGAAAGAAAAGATCGATACGGCAGGCGCCTCGCTTATATATTTTTGGAAAATGGAGAAATGGTTAATGCAATTTTGGTGAGAAAAGGTCTCGCCAATGTCATGCTCAAAGCCCCAAATATCAAATACAAAGCCCTGTTGCTGGATTGCCAGCGGGAAGCAATGAAAGAAAAGATCGGGATCTGGAGTAGAACCCCGAGGAGAGAGGAAAAATACTATTTAGGAAACAAAAATTCTTATCGATTCCACAGGCCAGACTGCCCTTTTGGAAGGAAAATGTCCAAAAAAAATGTTGTCCGGTTTCCATCCCGTTATGAAGCCTTTTGGGAAGGCTACAGCCCGTGCAAACGATGCCGGCCCTGAAACTCAAGACTCCTCCAAGAGGGATTTTTTGATCACGGCCTTTTCGTACGCACCAATAATATCCCTGCGGCTCAAAACACCTAATAATTTTAAGGGATTATCTGGAGACACCACGGGCAAAATAGAAAAATCCTTCAAGGTGATCGCTTCAAGGGCGCTGTAGAGGTTGCTATCCAGGGCCATGGTAACCACCTCTTTTGTGGCAAGATCCTTTACAACCACAAGGTCTTTCAGGTTCTCATCAAAGACCGCTCCATGATAATCAAGGAATGAGAGAATACCTGTTAGATTGCTCTCTCCATCTACAACAGGGAAACTGTTGTATTTGCTCTTGGATATCTTCTCTACGAATTTTCCAAGGCTTAGATCTTCAGGTATGGTCTCGACTGCCGGATTCATCACGTCTTTTACACTGATTGACTTTAAGACATTCACCTCTTTTCCGGCCCTGATGTTTACTCCCCTCCGTGCCAGTTTTAATGTATAAATGGATTCCTTTAAAAGCCGGCCACTTGCCAGGGAGCCTATAATGCACGCAATCATAAGAGGTAATATTATCTTGTAGTCACCGGTCATTTCGAAAAGAATCAATATGGCACTTAACGGTCCATGGGTAGTTGCACTCACCACCGCTCCCATGCCTACGATACTGTAAGCCCCGGGAGATGCTGTCATACCAGGGAAAACAGCATGAACCCCGGTCCCAAAGAATCCTCCCGCCATGGCTCCCATGAAAAGCGAAGGTGCAAAAATACCGCCAGAACCTCCTGAGCCAATAGTAATGGATGTAGCCAGTATTTTAAATGCAGCCAAAAGAAACATAAACCACCATGAAAACTGCTGAGCAAGGGCCATATCGATGGCCGGATACCCAACACCCATAATCTGAGGAAAGACAAGTGCCATAGCACCCAGGATCAATCCCCCCAGAGTAGCCTTGAGGTATTCAGGAAACTTCAGGCCGTCGAACAGATCCTCCGCGCGGTAAAGGGCCTTTGTAAAGCCCACACCCACTAAGGCACAAAACAGGCCCAGGACAACATACAGGGGAAGTTCCCACGCGCTTATCAGTTCGTAGGCAGGAACAAAAAATGCCGGAGCATCCCCGAGGAAATAGCGGGAAACAGCGGTAGCCGCAACTGAAGAAATGACAATGGGGCTAAATGTGGCCAGGCCAAAGTCTCCCAAGACGATCTCAAGGGCAAACATTAAACCGGCTATTGGAGCATTGAAGGTGGCGGCAATCCCAGCGGCAGCTCCACAACCGACAAGGGTTCTGATCCTATCGGCTGAGACCTTAAGTTCCTGGCCTATTGCAGAACCAACAGCAGATCCTATTTGAACGATCGGGCCTTCTCTCCCAACCGATCCCCCTGTGCCAATACAGACGGCAGACACAAAGGCCTTTATGAAAACAATCCGTTTCCTTATGATGCCATTACTCAGAGCTACTGCTTCCATGACCTCTGGGACGCCATGGCCTTTGGCCTCTTTGGCTAAAAAATATACAATGGGCCCCACCACTAACCCACCTGCAGTGGGGATCCCTACCCGGAAATACCATGGGGCCGATTGAACTGAATCAAGAAAATTCCCCATAGATCCAAAAGAGACTGACTGAAAAAAGTCTATAAGATACCGAAAACCAACGGCTCCAAAACCACCGGCAATTCCAACAATAACCGCCAGTATGGTCATTGTTGTATGTTCGCTGGCTTTGAGTAGCTCGAGAATTGAAATTTTTTTGGATGATTTATGGTTCACTTCTTTAGGGTGGGATATTTCAGATCGTTACAAAACGAATAACCGGACATGAACTCCCTGGCAGTGCAAGGCATCTGCATTCAGTTTAGTGTTTTGAGTTTAGCACTGGCAATCTTGGCTTCGCTTGAGTTCGGATATTTTTTTATGATTTTCTTCAGGAGAAGTCTTGAACTGACTTTGTCCTTTATCTCGTAAAAGGCAAAGGCCTGTCGAAGCATGGCATTGGGAACTTTATTCCCCTTGGGGTATTTTTTTATCACTTCCTGGTACGCCAAAATAGCCTGCTCATACTGTTTCAA
Source organism: Desulfobacteraceae bacterium 4484_190.2 (assembly GCA_002050025.1). Taxonomy (GTDB): domain Bacteria; phylum Desulfobacterota; class DSM-4660; order Desulfatiglandales; family Desulfatiglandaceae; genus 4484-190-2. The sequence continues at coordinate 3,918 of MVDB01000080.1, read as the reverse complement.
GCCCATATAGCATTCCCCAACCCAGAATTGAGCATTATCGGTAAGGTCTGACTTGGGGTATTTCTCAATGAAACCCTTGAAGCCAATAAGAGCCTGATCGTATTTGGCTTTCTTATAGGTTGCAAGTGTTGTTTCATAGAGTTGGGTTTCAGAAAGATCCGGGCTTTCTTCAATAACCCGCGGTTTCTTTAGGGGCTCTTTACGTTCCAAAGGACCCTTTTTCGCGTATTTTCCTTCAAGATCTCCCGATGCCTTTAGACCCAGATATTCCTTAATCTGCTTAACTTTTACTTCGAGTTCGGTCATACGCTCGGTGAGATTAGAGAGGTTCACCTGCATAGCATCCTGGTTACCCGTATCTCTTTCAATAACGTGCTTCACCAAACGCTTGTTATCTTCTACGCGCCCTGAGAGCTCCTGGATATCTGCTCTGATTTTATCAATATCAGCTCCAGCCTCAGCCTGCCTGTTACGAACCGATTCCAACTTGTAATCCAGCTCGCTGGAGAGTTTTGTGCCCATGGATTCTTCAATTTTATTTACTCTGGAATTCAGTGCCACAAGCTGATCGTTCACATACAGAAGATCCTGCTGGGAAGTCACACAGGAGGAAAGAGGAATGAGTGAAAAAATCAATACCCCGAGATGAATTAAGCCTTTTTTACCTGATAACGTTAGTTTCATATTCTCAATACGTTACTAAGAACATATGCCGGCCTGTTACACAGGCCGGCGCGTTTTATTAACATTACTATCTTACATCAAAGCAATTTTTTTGATGAGACCACTCCACAAATCACCATTGAACATTTAAAACAATGTTTGCGGTGATTACTTAGTGCCCGACCGAAAACTGTTATTTTTGTTCAGACACTACTTAGTCAATGTGAACTGATCATTCCTGTTCTTTGCCCAGGCCTCATCGTTATGTCCTGGGTCGACCGGTTTCTCTTCGCCATAGCTGATTGTTGCCAAACGATTTTCCGAGATTCCTAAGCCCATAAGGAATTTCTTGGCCGCGTGTGCCCTCCTCTCACCGAGAGCGAGGTTGTATTCGGCAGTACCTCTTTCATCACAATTACCCGAAATGTTAACGGAATAATCCCCGTTAGCCCTAAGCCAGTTCCCTTTTTCCCTCAAAACGGACTTAGACTCATCCGTCAAATCCGATCTGTCGAATGCAAAGTAGATATTCTCAGCTTCAAAATTGCGGATTTCATCAGCCAGTTTTTGTGCCATCTTAAGCTCTCTGAGCCTGGCCTGTCGTTCGGCCTCCGCCCTGGCCTTGGCTTCTTGTTCGGCAGTACTTTTGGCTTCTTCCGCAGCCTTTGCCTTGTCTTCCTCAGCCTTCATTTCCTGAGTTGCCGGTTGAACAGGCTCAGATACCTGGATCTGTTTTTTTGCACAGGATGTCATCAGCAAAAAGGACGAACAGATAAAGGCCAAGACAATCACACCGGTCATCATTCTTTTCCCCATACTTTCTTTACCTCCTAAATTATTGATTTATACCAAACAAAAAATGTTAAATTTACAGCAAAATGGTTCTAAGGTTAACTTCATAGCCCAGCAGTAAACTCTATTTACCCTCAAATCGATACCTATTGCAAGAAAAAATTTATAAAATCTCTCAATTTATGAATTATTAACATCTCCTTTAGTCTATTTCAAGTATTTTAAATATAGATATACTTTATTTTTATAAAATTAAAGATCTTTATTTTTACCTTTACTGGATGAATACTATGGAGCCCACGACGGCGCCGTCTGATCACCCTTAAGGAATGTAATCCTTCTCTGGTTCAGACCGTTTGCATTCATAAGATATAGGTGATAACGGCCTTTTCTGTCGGAGCTGAACATGATGTACCTGCCATCAGGAGACCAGCAGGGATCTTCGTTGTTACCTCCATCCTCGGTAAGCCTTCTCAAACGGCCACCATTGGGGTCCATGGTGTAGATGTCAAAATGCCCGGCATCCTGTGATACAAAGGCTATTCTGTTCAGGGATGACCAGGCGGGAGATGTATTATAACTGCCTTCAAAGGTCAGCCTCTCCTCTGTGCCACTGATCAGATCCACGAGATAAATCTGCGGGGACCCAGACCGGTTCGAGACAAAGGCTATTTTATTTCCGTCCGGTGAAAAGGCCGGTGAAACATCAATTCCCCAATGGTCAGTCACCTGTTTGATGATTTTCCCATTCAAGTCAATGATGAAGATATCCGGATTGCCTTTGCGACTGAGAGTCAAAGCCACCCTCTTGCCATCAGGGGACCAGCATGCGCCAATATTTAATCCCGATCTGCCTGAAATTTGTTTTACAACACCTGAACTAACATCTTGCATATACAGCAGGGTCCCCCCATCTTTATAGGAATTGTACATAATTTTCTTTCCCTGTGGAGACCACCTCGGCAGTAATGCAATGCTTTTATCCGAAGTTTTCTGCCGCACATTATGTCCGTCATAGTCGCATACGTAAACCTCTTTATGGCCTGAGGCGTTTCCTACAAAAACCAGCTTGGTTAGGAAGATACCGGCCTGACCGGTTAACGTCTGGATGACATCGTTACTAAGCCGGTGCATCAAATGCCGGTAACTGCTGATATCTCCTAACACCCTCTTGCCTAAAATCTGTCGGCCCCAAAACACATCGAACAGCCTGATCTCAACTTCTACATTTCTGCCTATGCACGTGTAATTGCCCTTCAACAAAAGCTCCGCACCAATCACAGACCAATCCTTAAAACGGATGTCTTCCAGTGTCGAAGCTGGGTCACTGTCCTCTAAAAACGCCTCCTTATCCATAGGAGTGAAATATCCACTGCAATCAAGGTCATTGGAAATAACGCCTGGCATATCTTTAACCAGTTCCTGATGTTCGTTATTGCGGCTCAGGTTTTTGAAATCCGTGATGGCAATATTGAACTTTCTTATGGCAGGGGCATTGATGTCTATGTAAATCCTGCCAAAACAATACATTGGGAACAAAAGAGAGACAAATATCAATATCCCCAGCCAGCAAAGGGGAAAAGCAGCGCCCTTTGCGAAAAAGGAGAACTTTAGGGTTGAACGCATAGGATCAGGAACCTCCGGGATATTGTTATCCTTCCATCTCCATAAGATTAAAGGTAATTTCAAATTCTTCATGGGTCACTCTGTAGCCGGGTGGAAACGGCGGTAAGGGGTCTGACTGCTCTACAGCCTTTAAAACGGACTGGTTAAACATGACATTAGATGATTTTTTTGTAAACCACCACTTCAAAATACTTCCATCGCTTTTTGCTTTGACCACGATTATGGCCTCAAGGTCGTCCTTGTTCAAGGCAACAGGATAGGCCCAGTGGCTCTTAATCCAGTCCTCTACATCCCTTCTGTATAACTCTATGACAAAGCCGGTAACAGGTGGGCCTCCGACAACCCCTTTGACGGGCGCCCCTACGCCTCGTTGTTCCAGTTCAGAGATCGCCCGGCTAACATGATCATTATCTTCTGCTTTGACCTTTTTTTCTATTTTTGAAAGGGCCCGGTCGATGCGCCTGGAAGCGTCTTCCTCTTGTGATTTTACTTTTTTTTCTATTTTTGAAAGAGCTTTTTCAATCCGCTTAGAAGGAGGTACTGCTGGTTTCCTGGCCTTCTTTTTTTTCGTTGAGAGTGTTCTCTTGGCAATTACTACCGGTTTTTCCTTCTTTTTCGGTCTGCTAATTCGCTTAGCGGGTGTGGGTGTAGTTTTCTTTGAACTGATTACGGCTTTACCGGCCTTTGCCTTCGCACTTCCTTCCACCCTTGCAGGTGTTCTGGCCGGCAATTGAACAAGATTGACCTCATAGACCGTGCCTCTAATCCTCCGGGTCGATATATGCTGCGGAACGAAAAAAATAGAGGAAAAGACAGCCAGGTGAAGAACCAGGGATA